>CAZZAH010000841.1:0-1776 GCA_964652115.1 uncultured bacterium
CGATGGAAGAGCGCGCGCCGCCGGTGCTCCTGCACGACGCGCTGCCAGAAGATGAGCGTGCTCACCGTCACGGGACGCCGCTTAACTTTCAGCAAGTAGAGCAGCACGATGAGCGGCAGCCCGGCGAGGAACCATGCGGCCCACGGCTGGAGCCAGCTCATTGCAGCATCACCCCGTCGCGCAAGACGCGCAGGACGAGATCCTCAAATGGCGCCTGCGTCGGCGCGAGGGCGTAGCCGATGCCGCGGCGCAGGCAGAATTGCTCGAGCTCGCCGAGCCAGGCGGCGATGGCTTTGCGATAGTCTTCCACGAGCGCCTCGGACGCCGTGATCTCGCACCCCTCGCCGCTCTCGCATTCGGTGAGGCGGAGGTCGCCGAGCAGATCGGGCGAGAGTTCCGCAGGCGCGAGCACCTGCACGAGGTGCACTTCGAATTGATGATGCCGCAGCACGCTCAGCGCTTCTTCGTAGCCAGCGGGGTCGAGAAAATCGGAGAGCACGAAGACGAGCCCGCTGCGCTTCAGCCGCTGAGCAAAGCCGCGCAAGCTCGTTAGCAGCGAAGTCTTCTCGTCGGTCGTCGGCGCGGCGCGGAGGTATTCGAGGATGGTGTGAAACTGCGGCTTTCCGCGCAGCAGCCCGGTGTCTTCGCCGAGCGTCTCGCCAAACCAGCAGACGTTCACGCGGTCGAGATTCGCGAGCGCGACGTAGGCGAGCGCGGCGGTGATGCGGCGGGCTTGGTCGAGCTTGACGGGCGCCCAGTTCATCGAGGCGCTGGCGTCGATGAGGAAGTGGACATCGAGGTCGCGCTCCTGCTCGAAGAGCTTCACGAAGAGCCGATCGAGGCGCGCGTAGACGGCCCAGTCGATCGTGCGCAGTTCGTCGCCCCACGAGTAGTTCCGGTAGTCGGCGAACTCGAGCGACGAGCCCACTTGCCGCGAGCGGCGCTCGGCGCGGTGCTCGCCGCGGAAGAGCCGTTTCGCGAGGAGATGGAGCTGCTCGAGCTTGGCGAGAAAGGCGGAGTCGAAGAGCAGGGGCGCGGCGGCGGGAGCGGACAAGGTGGTGCAACTTAGCCGTGCGGAATCGCCGCGCGCAAGGCTGCCGGTGCGGAGTCTCGTAAAGGCAGGCCTTGCGTGTAGGGTGGAGGACGTGGCAAACGCATGCGGTGAAACGTGCCCTTTCCCTCATTATCTGGCTCGCCGTCGTGCTGCTCGGCGCAGGAGCTTACGCCACCATCGCGCTCCGGCGCGGCGAGCCGCTAAACTCCGGTTACATCGTCGTCGCGGCGCTCTGCACTTACGCGATCGGCTATCGCTTCTACTCGAAGTGGATCGCGGCGAAGGTGCTCGTGCTCGACGATCGGCGCGCCACTCCGTGCGAGGTGCACGAGGACGGGAAGGACTTCGTGAAGACGAACAAGTGGATCGTCTTCGGGCATCACTTCGCGGCGATCAGCGGGCCGGGGCCGCTCGTCGGGCCAGTGCTCGCGGCGCAGTTTGGGTATCTGCCCGGGACGCTCTGGATCCTCATCGGCGTGGTGCTCGGCGGCGCGGTGCAGGATTTCATCATCCTCTTTTCTTCGATGCGCCGCGACGGGCGCTCGCTCGGGCAGATGGTGAAGGACGAGCTGAACTCCGTGGCCGGCGCGGTCGGCGTGGTGGCGATCCTCGCGATCATGATCATCCTGCTGGCGGTGCTGGCGCTGGTGGTGGTGAAGGCGCTCGCGGAGTCGCCGTGGGGCGTCTTCACGGTTGGCGCGACGATCCCGATCGCGATGTTC
>CAZZAH010000842.1:0-1774 GCA_964652115.1 uncultured bacterium
ACGGGCGGCGTGATCAGCGCCTTCCAGACGAGCGATCTGCCGGAGCCGACCGGCATCGTCGCCTTCCGCGAGGGCACGCTCCTCGTCACCGATCAGATCTCCAACCCCAACAACTATCCGCAGGCGACCGGCACCCTCTGGGAGTTCAACCCCGACCGCCAGCAGGTCGCGGTGGTGCTTTCGAGCCAGGCGGTCAACTCGCCGAGGCGTTCGCTCGTCCTTCCTTCGGGCAACGTGCTGATCGCGGATCGAGGCTCGCGTCGTACCGGGCACAACGGGCTCGGCTCGATCCTGGAGTTCGACCGCACGGCGAGCACGCTCCGCTTCCACACCTTCTCCGACTCCTTCGTCGCGCTCTCCGATCTCGCCTATCGTCCGAGCTCCTATCTGCAGTTCGTGAGCTATGACGTCACCGATCCGAATGAGGCGCCGGTCTATCCCGCCGATCGGCTGCACGTGCGCGCGGTGCTCAAGAACGTCGGCGTGACCACCGCGACGAACGTGGTCTACTCCGACACGCTCCCGAGCGAAGGGGTGCTCAACCCGACCACCGCGAACGCAACGCGCGGCACGATCGAGGTCGATGGCAACGCGCTCACGTGGACCGGCGATCTGGAGCCGGGCGCCTTGGTCGCGATCGATTGCGATCTCCAGCTCAGTCCTTTCGAGGCGGAAGGGAAGATCCTCCGCTTCCTTCCGATCGCGCGAGAGGCGGTGGTCGGATCGATCACGAAGGATGTGCGGGTGCCGGTGCTCGTGCCGCTCGAGTCGGGAGCGGCCTACATCGCCGATGGCGACGCCGATCCCTACGCCTACGGCGGAAGCCCCGGCGCGATCCTCAAGGTCGACCTCACCACCGGCGCCACGCGTGCCTTCTACAGCTCGCCCGCGCTGCGGCAACCACGCGACGTCGCCATGGTCGGCCGCCAGCAGACGAGGATCCTCTTGGTCGACAGCCAGGCGCGGCTCGGACGCGGCTCCGGTGCGCTCTACTCGCTCGATCCGGTGACGCAGGAGCTGGACGTCATCGCCGCCGACTCGACCTGGGTCAATCTCCAGCAGGTGCTGGTGGAGACCGAGCAGTCGGTCTTGCTGCTCGACTCCAACGCCGATCCGTTCAACCTTCGCGACGGCCTTGGACCGGGCGCGATCTATCGAGTCATGCTCCCGACTGGTGAGGTCTCGGTGGCCTACTCCGATACAACGCTTCGCTTGCCGACCTCGATGCAGTTCCTGCCCGATGGCCGCCTCGCGGTGGTCGACGCCGAAGCCGACCCCGGCAACTTCGGCGCTCGAAACGGCGCCATCTTCGCGGTCAATCTCGCGACTCGAAAGGCGGAGGTGTTCTGCATCTCGCCGCAGTGGCAGACGCCGATCTCTCTCTGCCCGAGGCCGGAGGGAGGCTTCTATCTCGCAGACCAAACGACGCTCCCCTTCGGCGGCTCGGGTCATGCGGGCGCGGTTTTCACCATCAGTCCGGACGGCACCTCGGCGTTCCTCTCCGATTCGCGCTTCTTCCGGCGTCTCTCGACCATCGGGGTGCGAGCGGACAACCACCCGATCCTCACCGACCTCGATGCCGACCCCTTCCGTGTGGGGCAGCCGTACGGCGCGGTGCACGCGTACAACTCGGCCGACGGGCAGCGCTTCTCGCCGCTCGCGTCGTCGAGCTTGATGCGTCGGCCATCGGGCTTCTTCGTCTTCAACGATCTCGTGCCGATCGACGCCACGATGGCGGCCGAGCAGCGCGAGTCCGGCATCGAGCTCCGCTGGC
>CAZZAH010000843.1:0-1774 GCA_964652115.1 uncultured bacterium
CTCTTCTCCGGGTTGCTCTCGGTCTACCTCAGCGCGAGGGAGCATGAGAGACGACGCCCGAGCGGCAAGCTGGCCGCGCTCGACGCCGACGAAGATCCCTATCGGGAGTTCATCACCTGCAGCGCCGAGCTCAAGCGCTCGCTCCAGCTACTCCGGAAGCTCGAGGACTCTACCGTCAGCATCCTCGTCTCGGGTGAAACCGGCACCGGCAAGGGGCTCCTCGCGCGAATGATCCATGACGCGAGCACTCGTTCTGCCGGCCGCTTCGTGCCGATCAATTGCGCCGCCCTTCCGGAGACCTTGCTCGAGAGCGAGCTCTTCGGCCATGTGCAAGGCGCCTTCACCGGCGCGGTGCGTACGAAGCGCGGTCTGTTCGAGGAGGCGGAAGGCGGCTCGATCTTCCTCGATGAGGTGGACAAGGCGCCGCTGGGCGTTCAGGCCAAGCTGCTCCACGTGCTCGATCGGCATGAGGTGAGGCCGGTCGGTGGCACGAAATGGACCTCGGTGGATGTTCGAGTCGTCTGCGCGACGAACGTCGACCTAAGGCGCGCCATCTCCGAGGGACGCTTTCTCGAGGATCTCTACTATCGGCTGAACGATTTCCAGGTGCACATTCCGCCGCTGCGCGAAAGGCGCGAGGACATCCCTCTCCTCGTGCGGCGTTTCTATCAGCAATTCAGCCGCGAGATGGGCAGGAATCCGTTGGGTCTCTCCCGTGAGGTGATCCAGGTGCTCACCGATCACGAGTGGCGAGGCAACGTCCGCGAGCTCGAGAAGGCGGTCAAGCGGATGCTCGTTCTGGCTGAAGAGGGCGAAGTGGTCGGCGTGGATCTCCTGCCGCGCGACATCGTCGATCGGGCGAGCGCTCCGACCACGAGTCGACCACGCGGTACGCTGCGCGCCGAGATTCAGCGTTTGGAAGCCCGAATGATCCGGGACGGGCTGGAGGCGACACGCGGCAACAAGTCTGAGGTCGCCCGGCAGCTCCACCTCAGCTACCCCAGCCTGCTTTCCAAGATCAAACTCTACCGGATCGGTCCGCCGGCGAAGACCCCCTCCCGCTAGCCCTCGCTCGGTCCGCTCCTATATCGATTCTGTCATTCGATTTCTTACTAGTCTAAACGGCTCAAGCGTAAAGGCTTGTGTGAAGGCGCCTGTTTGGCTGTCAAAGTCTTTAACAGTGGGGCCGGAGCCGGCGAGGCGGCGCGCCGAGACGATTTAGGAGCGGCCTCCCAACGCATTGAAAGAGAAGAACCTAGCGAAGCATGATCTCGAGCCCTCAAGGGGCCGCCGATGGCACGGAAATCGACTTTACCAATGGCGGAGGGGGGACCTCCAAAGACCAGCGCCAGGCCATCCGGCCATGCCCAGAGTTCAGCAGCGGGTAGGTTCAGTCGTCGTCAGTAGTGTCCGTGTCGGATGGCCTGGTTGGCTGGTTTCCTCGAAGCTCTCTCGATCTTGCCGCAGCCCCGAACTCATCCCATCGCCCCGCCGCGCTACCGTGATCCGATCATCACACCTCGAGTCACAATTGTCTCCGCGCGCCTCAATCGACGCTGGTCTGCACGCCCCGTAGCGTCGCTTCCGAGTTTCACCTGACCGTCGAAGCGGTTCATCCGAAGCAATCTACGACCGGTGCCTCGATCCTTCCGACATCCGCGACGCCACTCCGAACCTCTCGGCACGCCGCTTTCACACGACGACTTGGACGCCTGTTCGAACGTGGGAGGTGAACGATGTCGAACCTGGGATCTCGCCGCGTCAAGTCGATCAC
>CAZZAH010000844.1:0-1773 GCA_964652115.1 uncultured bacterium
GGACGTGCCAGAGATGATCATGTGGACGCCGTCGGTGTCGGTCTGGTTGGCCGCCTGCTCGTGCTCGGCGGCCTTGACCGCCATGATCCACTCGCCAGGAGCCGCGATGTCAGGCTTCTGCGCGCCGTCGCGCCGAGGTCCCCAAGAGCTGAAGCTGGAGATTTCGCCAATCGTCGGCGGAGGGTTCGGGCCGACCGTTCCGTCCTGCGAGACCCAGCTAATCTTGGTCGTATACGACGCGACCGTGATCGCACCGCTCGCGGTGCCGGGCATGCCGACGATCGAGTCGAGGTTGAGCGCGTCGCCCGTGACCGAGAACTGGTACTGGTTGCGCTCCAAGTAGACGTCGACCTTGCCGCCGGCGCTGACCGCTTCGGCCGTCGCCTTGAGCTGCCACGTCCCGGTCGCGCAGCCCTGGCTACGGTTCTGGATGAAGAGGTTGAGGTAGCCCTGATTGTTCACCGCGTGGGTCGCCGAGGCGTAGTAGAAGATGGTGTCCTGATGCGCCGGCGCGATCACGCCGAGCACCTGATTCCCTGCCGTGGTCGCGGGGATGTCGAGCGTTTCCGCCGAGGGCGTCACCAGCTGCCAATGACAGCGATCACCCTGCTTCGTCCAGCCCTCGAGGTTCAGGAAAGGCTGCCCGAAACTCTGCTGAGCGACATGGTTCATCTGGAAGGTCGCGGTCGAGCCGTTGGTGACGGTCTTCTGTCCGTGCCAGCCCGCCTCCTCATCGTTGCCCGCCGCGATGCAGATGATGAGGTTGTTCTGCGAGACGAGGTTGTTGTACGCCTGCTCGAGCAGCGTCGAGCCGTCGTGCGGTCCCATCATCACGCCCTGGCTCTGGTTCACCACCATCGGCTTGCCGAGCTCGTCCCGCTTCTGCAGCAGATAGTTCAAGCCGTCGACCGAGCCCTTCGAGTCGGCGTCGCCCCAGGGCGGAACGCCGCCGCCGTAGCAGAAGAGATCGCAGTAGGAGTTGCGCACCGCCACGATCTCCGCTTCCCACGCGACGCCGCGGTACTTGTTCGCGTTGGATGAGCCGTCACCGACCGCGGTCGAAGCGACGTGCGCTCCGTGCCCGCCGATGTCCTGGAACTCGTCCGCCTGGTTCGCGTCGATCTGCGCCTTCGTGTACTGCTTGCCGTAATTGAAGCCGTTCGGCGCGTTGCCGTCCCGGAAGTGGTCCCAGATGTACCGAATGCGGCTTCCACCCGACGGATCGAGGAAGTCCTGGTGGTTGACGTCGACGCCATCGTCGAGGAGGCCGAGCAGCACGCCTTCGCCGGTATAGCCGGGCGAACCGTTCCAGACCTGCGGTGCGCGGATCTCCGGCACCGATACGTCGAGCGTCGGATGGAGCCAGTACGACGCCTCGATCACCTCGAGCCGCGAGTCGGACGCCAGGCGCGCGAGATCCTGCTCGCGCACCTCGGCGGTGGTGATGTTTCCCGCACGCGAGCCGGGCGCCGCGCCCAACTCCGCCAGCTCGCGATCCGTCAGCGACGAGCGAATCAGAACCGGAAAACGGAGATCGGCCGGCCCGGTGCCGAGGATCGGCAGGCGCTTCCCCATCGGCTGCAGCGAAGCGGCGGACTTCTCCGGCTGCGCCAGCGCGAGCAGCAGCCGTGGATCGATCTTCCGCGCCGCCTCCGCGGTCATCCCCGCGAGCGTCGGCAATTGAAGCGGGCGAAGCGCCTGGCCCTCCGCGCGCGCGTGATGCGGCAGGACGCCGGTCGCGAGCGAGGCGACCAGGAGCGCGGCCATGGTGCT
>CAZZAH010000845.1:0-1769 GCA_964652115.1 uncultured bacterium
GGTATGGGCAGTGGCGGTGAAGAGCGGGCGGGCCTCTTTCCGATCGTCTGGGTGAAGCGCGCGGCGCTGCCGGAGGCGTTGCGTTTCCTCAAGGAGAGCCCCTCCTACCGGATGCACCAGCTCTCCGATCTCACGGCGATCGATCGCCTCTACGATCCGGCCCCGCACGGCGACCGGTTCGAGCTGGTCTACTGCCTGCACAATCTCGAGACGGAGCGCCGGGTGGTGGTCAAGGCCTCGGTGCCGGAGTCCGATCTCCTGGTCGAGAGCGCGACTCCCCTCTGGCGTGCGGCCAACTGGGCCGAGCGCGAGGTGTTCGACCAGTACGGCATCCGCTTCCAGAATCATCCAAACCTCCGGCGCTTACTGAACCATCGCGAGTTCGTCGGGCACCCGCTGCGGAAGGACTACGACATCTTCCGCGGGCAGTGGTTGACCGAAGCGGACGATCTCCTCGAAGAGCTCGAGCAGAAGCGGCGCCTCAATCCCAAGGTGCGCGAGTTGGATGAGCCGGGCGAGACGATGGTGCTGAACATCGGGCCGTCGCACCCGGCGACGCACGGGACGCTGCGTAGCCTGGTCGAGCTCGACGGCGAGACGATCCTCCACGCGGTGCCCGAGATCGGTTACCTGCATCGCGGCTTCGAGAAGTCGGCCGAGTCCCACGAGTACAACCAGGTCATTCCCTATACCGACCGGTTGAACTACTGCTCGGCCCTCTCGAACAACGTCGGCTATGCCAAGGCGATCGAGACGCTCTGCGGCATCGAGGTGCCGGAGCGCTGCCAGTACGTGCGCGTGATCCTCTGCGAGCTCTCCCGCATCATGGATCACCTGGTCGGAAACGGCGCCAACATCGTCGACCTCGGGGCGCTGACCAACTTCTGGTACCTGTTCAACCTTCGCGAGAAGATCTACAGCGTGATCGAAGGGCTGACCGGCGCGCGGCTCACCAACAGTTACACACGGATCGGTGGACTCTGGCAGGACGCGACCGATGAGTTCTTCGCGCAGACGCGCGCGCTCCTGAAGGAGATCCCGAAGGATGTCGGCGACACGCTGAAACTGGTGGCGCGGAACCGCATCTTCATCGACCGCACCGTCGGCGTGGGCAAGATCTCGGTCGACGACGCCATCTCCTACGGCTACAGCGGGCCGTGCCTGCGCGCGACCGGACTCGAGTACGACCTTCGGAAGAACGCGCCGTACTACGTCTACGACCGGTTCAAGTTCGAGGTGCCGACCGGCTACCAGGGCGATACCTATGACCGCTTGATGGTGCGCTTCGAGGAGATCATCCAGAGTTGCCGGATCATCGAGCAGGCGCTCGACCAGATGCCGAGCGGTCCCTTCCGCGCCGACCATCCGTTGGCGGTGATGCCGGACAAGGCCCACACCTACGGCAGCATCGAGGGGCTGGTGAACCACTTCAAGGTGGTCATGCACGGCATCAACCCGCCGAAGGGGGAGGTCTACGACTGTACAGAGGCCCCCAACGGCGAGCTTGGTTTCTATGTCATGAGCGACGGGACGATGCGTCCGTACAAGTGCAAGGTTCGGCCGCCGTGCTACTTCATCTACCAGTCGTACCCGCAGCTGGTGGAAGGCTCGTTGATCGCGGACGCGATCGCGATCCTGGGGAGCATCAACATCATTGCCGGGGAGCTGGACCGCTAGGCGACGTCCGGCGAGAAGCGCGACGTCTTCGAGGAAAGCGAGCATGCAGCCATACGCCATCGTAAAGGAAGATCCGAGCACCAGGTCGGCCT
>CAZZAH010000846.1:0-1765 GCA_964652115.1 uncultured bacterium
GGCCGCGCTTCCGTCCGTGTTGTTCCTTCGCTATCAGGTGAAGAACAGCTCGGAGGCTGCCTGGCAGGGGACGACGCTCGGGTTCTGGACCGACGCCGACCTCAGCGGCGGCGATCTCGTCGGAACCGATGTCGCGCGCGACATGGTCTACACCTACACCGACCCGAATGCATCTTCGGAGGAGCCCGGCGCGCCGCGGCGCGCGCTTGGCGCCCGCCTGCTCAAAACCCCGCAGAGTTTTGGGCTCACCGCCGCCGCGAAGCAGTGGAAGAACCTGAACGAGCCGGATACCGCGATCGAGGCACTGCGCATCTTGAACGGCGTCGACATCGACGGCACCGCCTTCATCGACAGCACGACCGACGAGCCGACGCGCTTCTGGGCCTCGGGCGATCCGGTCACGCACACTGGCTTCGTCGAGAACCTGCCTCTGGATCGACGCATGATCGGCTCGACCGGACCGGTGGATGTTCCGGCGGGTGGTTCGATCGAGCTTATCGTCGCGGTCGTCTACGCAACCGGCACCGATCCACTCGTGTCGATCGGCAACCTGCGGCTCTTGGCCGACCAGGTCGCGCATTCCTCCGAGCTCTGGGACATCGAATAGCGTGATTCATCCGGAGTTGATTCAGGGAGGGATGGGCGCGGGCGTTTCGGGATGGAAGCTCGCGCGAGCCGTGTCGTCCGCGGGGCAACTCGGCGTCGTCTCCGGAGCGGGATTGGATGTGCAGCTCGCGCGCCGGCTGGAGCGCGGGGATCCCGACGGCGACCTCCGTCGTTCGATCGCGCGCTTTCCCAATCAGGCTCTCGCCGAGCGTGTGCTGGGTCGCTACTTCATCGCGGGCGGGCTCGCTCCCCGCGCACGCTTCACGCGGGTCGACCGACACTGCGTCGAGCCGAACCGGGAGTTGCTCGAGCTCACCGTGCTGGCGAGCTTCGTCGAGGTCGACCTCGCGCGCGAAGGGCATCACGGCCTGGTCGGAATCAACCTCCTCCAGAAGATGGTGCTGCCGACCTTGCCGACGCTCTACGGCGCGCTACTCGCCGGCGTCGATTACGTGCTGATGGGCGCGGGCATTCCGATCGAGATCCCGGCCGCGCTGGCGGCTTTGATCGAGCACAAACCCGCGAGCCTCTCGGTTTCGATCGTGGGCGAAGAGGCTAGCGCCGTCCGCGTCGATTTCGACCCTGAGGACATCTGGGGGAATCGAGCGAATGCGGAACGAAGCGCGGACCGGCAGGCGCTCGCGCTTCCCTTCTTCTTCCCGATCATCGCTTCGGTATCGGCGGCACAGATCGTCTTGAAGCGCGCGGCCGGGCCGATCGACGGCTTCATCGTCGAGGCGCCGAGGGCGGGCGGCCACAACGCTCCGCCGCGTGGAACGCCCCGGTTCGACGCGACCGGTCAGCCGGTGTATGGCATCCGCGACGAGGTCGATCTCGCTCGACTGCGTGAATTGGGGAAGCCGTTCTGGCTCGCCGGCGGCCGCGGTCGCCCCGGTTCGCTCGCGGAGGCGAAGCGACTCGGCGCGCACGGCATTCAGGTCGGCACCGCGTTCGCCTTCTGCCGTCAATCAGGACTCGATCCCGGACTGCGCGGCGCGGTGATCGCACGAGTGGCTGAAGGCAACGCGGTCGTGCGGACCGATCCGCTCGCGTCGCCGACCGGCTTTCCCTTCAAGGTGGTCGACTTGCCGGGGACGCTCTCCGACGCCGAGGCCTATGAGCGACGGCGACGGGTCTGCAATCTCGGCTTTCTCCGCGG
>CAZZAH010000847.1:0-1761 GCA_964652115.1 uncultured bacterium
TACCTGCGCATCGCCGCGCGCAATCCCGAAGGCTGGGCCGGCGCGCGGCACTTCTACTTCACCGCGGTCCGCGCGATGCGCGACATCCTGGTCGAGGAAGCACGGCGGAAGTCGAGCCTGAAGCGAGGCGGCCAGCTCGTCTCGCTCGAGGAGTCGGCGTGGACCTATGAGTCGACTCCCGAAGAGGTCCTCGCCCTCGACGCGGCACTGGCGAAGCTCGAGGCGGAGGATGCCGAGGGGCACCAGCTCGTGGTGCTTCGCTATTACACAGGGCTGAGCCTGCCCGAGATCGCGGAGCTGCTCGCGACGCCGCTCCGGACGCTCGAGCGGCGATGGCGTTTTCTCCGCGCATGGCTCGCGCGCGAGATGGAATCGTGAGCAGTCGCCTCGCGCGTCTGGAGGCGCTCTTCCTGGAGTGCGTGGAGCTTTCGCCCGAGGCGCGCGAGGCCTTGCTCGATCAACGCTGCGTGGACGATCCGGAGCTTCGCCGCGAGGTGCTCGAGCTCCTCGCGCGCGACGATGCTACGCCGCAGGAGACCCTCGAGCATTCAGGTGAGCTCGCGCCGCGCGTGATCGGACCGTATCTCCTCGGCGAGCAGATCGGCGAAGGCGGCTTCGGTGAGGTCTACGCCGCGGAGCAGACCGCACCGATACGGCGGCAGGTCGCGATCAAGATCCTGAAGGCCGGCCTCGACACGCGCGCGGTGCTTGCGCGCTTCGACGGGGAACGTCAAGCGCTCGCCCTCATGGATCATCCCGGCATCGCGCGCGTGTTCGACGCCGGAGCGACGCCGGCCGGGCGGCCCTTCTTCGTGATGGAGCTCGTGCACGGTAAGCCGATCACCGAGCTTGCCGATGCCGAGCGACTCTCGACGCGAGAGCGGCTCGAGCTCTTCGTCGAGGTCTGCCGCGCGGTCGAGCATGCGCACCAGAAGGGGGTCATCCACCGCGACCTCAAGCCGTCGAACGTCCTCGTGACCATGAACGAGGGGAAGCCGGCGCCGCGCATCATCGACTTCGGGATCGCGAAGGCGACGCGATCGAGCGAGCTCGAGGACTCGCTGCGCACCCGGACCGGTGAGTTCCTCGGCACGCCCGAGTACGCCAGCCCCGAGCAGGCGGAAAGCGGCGGCGTCGATATCGACACACGAAGCGACGTCTACTCCTTAGGCGTGCTGCTCTATCGACTGCTGACCGGGCGGCTTCCGTTCGAACCGGCGGCACTGCGCGGGGGAAGCCTCGACGACCTGCGCCGCACGCTCCGCGAACGTGAACCGACGCGCCCCAGTCGCGCCGCCGCCGACCCTCGCCTCGCGCGAGAGCTGCGCGGCGAGCTCGACTGGATCATCCTCCGCGCGCTCGAGAAGGAGCGGGAGCGGCGCTATCCGTCCGCCGGTGCTCTTGCGGAAGACGTGCAGCGCTACCTCCTGCACGAGGCGGTGGCCGCCGGTCCGCCGACCACCTGGTATCGCTTCCGGAAGTTCGTGCGGCGGCGCCGGCCGCTCGTGATCAGCGTCGCCGCGATCGTGCTGGCGCTGCTCGGCGGCATCACCGGAATGACCACGCAGGCGATTCGCGCGCGTCGTGCCGAGCGTGAAGCGTTGCGCCAGGCGCGCGTGGCGACGGAGGTGAGCGGCTTCCTCACGCGCATGCTCGAGTCGGCGAATCCGGAGGTGAACCCGCGCGGAGCGAGCCTCACGGTGCGAGAGATCGTCGATCAGGCGGCGCGCGAGCTCGAGCAGACCGCATTCGAAGACCCGA
>CAZZAH010000848.1:0-1759 GCA_964652115.1 uncultured bacterium
CCTCTCCGAACCCGTGGACCGGCGAAGTCACGCTGAGATATCGCCAGCGCGCGGATGGGGACGTCCGGTTGAGCGTGCATGATGTCTCGGGTCGCGAGGTGGCTCGCGTCCTCGATGGATTTAGCTCGGCTGGCTTGCACACCGTTACCTGGGACGGAGAGGCCGCCGCCGGCCACCAGGTCGCGGCCGGGGTCTACTTCGTTCGGGCCTCGGGCGAGGGGGAAACCCGCGTCGAGCGCGTAGTCGTCATCAGGTGAGCTTGCGCGATCGCGATACGCGTGGGGGTTCGAGAGCAAGGAAGGATGAGGCGATGCTAGTACAGCAGGCTATGACAACGAGAAGGGTGCGCGGGCGGCTGGTGTTTTCGGCACTCTTCGCGACGCTGTCGCTCCTCGACGCACGGCCGGGCGCCGCGACGCTTTGCGGCGATTGGGATACCGTGGCCACCCCGAACGTCGGAGATCGGCATAACTTCCTGACCGACGTGACCGCGCTCTCGGCCAACGACGCGTGGAGCGTCGGCGTGTGGCGCAACCAAGTCGCGGGCAGGGGACCGCTGGTTCTCCACTGGAACGGCGCCGCCTGGGGCGGGATCGCCCTGCCGGAGACATCGCAGCTGGGTTCGTATCCGGAAACCGAAGGGGTGGATGCCGCCCCCAACGGCGACGTCTGGCTGGTCGGCAACGTGTCGACCGGATATCCCACCTACAACCTTCCGCTGGCCGTGCGGTGGGCGAATGGATCGTGGCAAAGCGTGGGAACGATTCCATTGCGTCCGCAGAACGTTTACCCGTTCGCGTCCCGTGGGGGGCTTGCCTATGAGGTCGATGCACTGGCGGCGAACGATGTGTGGGTCGTTGGACAGGCGGCCGGCCTTGGCACCGGCGCCACCACCGTTCCTCTCGTCGCCCACTGGGATGGATCGAGTTGGACGGACATGGATGTGCCCACCTTGGCCAACCGTCATCACGAGCTTCAGGGTGTCGTGGCCATTGCGCACGACGATGCTTGGGTGGTCGGCAACTATCGGAACGAGCCCGGCGCGTTCAAGGGGGTTACCTACCACTGGGACGGCAGCACATGGTCCCACGTCGACAGTCCGATCGAGCAGATGGGGGGAGACAGCGGACTGGAGGACGTCGTGGCGACCGGCCCGAACGACGTGTGGGCGATCGGGAACTCGCAGCAGATCGGCGTCACCGTGATGCACTGGGATGGGGCCGAGTGGAGCCTGACTGCATCGCCGCCCAATTCGGGTGCATCACTCGCGGCAGTAGGCCCGAATGACCTCTGGGCTTCGGGCTGGAACGGCTTCTGGCACTGGGACGGAATCGGTTGGACCGAGGTCCTGAGCTCGGTGTCCGGAGCGAGCTACGTTCTACGAAACGGCGGCATGTCGATCGTCGGAGGCTGCGACATCTGGTCCGTCGGCTACTGGACGCTGGCGGACGGCACCACGAGTTTCACACTGGCCGAGCGCTTGCACGCATCGGATCCGCCGCCGTCGGCCGTCGACACCCCTTCCGCAGGGAGCGTCGCTTTAACAGTCGCGAACCCGTACCGCTCAGGCGATCCGATCCAGCTCGCTCTTCCCGCTGGGAAGCCGACGCTGCTGACCGTTCTTGTTCTTCAGGGTGCCGAGGTCCGTCGGCTCTTCGAATCCTCGAGTCCAGGACGGGCGCAGTCGGTGGTCTGGAACGGCCGATCGGACGCGGGCAGGGCGCTTCCGACCGGCGTCTACTTTCTGAGGCTCGATGTC
>CAZZAH010000849.1:0-1758 GCA_964652115.1 uncultured bacterium
AGAAGCTGGTTGTACAAGCTCACGACCAAATACTTGGCCACGTCGACCGTGAACATGTTCTCGAGGTTGACATCCGGCGCCTTCCAGTAGTCCTCGTTCGGCAGCCCCTTCAGATCATCTTTGGCCGAGGAGAAGAGCGCCTGGAAGACGGTCAGCTTGTTCGTCCACTTGATCGACTTGGAAAGCGGGCGGACGCGATCCGAAACGAAGGTCAAGCCGCCGTCGGTGGTGGTGTCGGTCTTCCGGGTTACGAGATCACCGTCGACATGCAGGGCGTCGCGGTTGATGCGCTCGCGGACGGCGAGTCCGAGCCGCAGCGTCCAATCCCGATCTTCCGCATGCTCGAGCACGCGCGCGATACCGGCCGACTCGGTCAAGAGAATCGGGTTCACGATCCGCGTCTTCGTGGGATCGCTCGCATCGAGGAACTGGCTTTCCAGACGCAGCGCGAAGAAGGGATCGACGAAGGCGCCGAGCGGCATGCGCTCGAGCGATTCCAAGTCGATCAGATCGGTCGACTTCGCGGGAGAGGCCCAGTTCTTGGTGTCCTTGTCCTGCGTGTGCGTTTGACCGAAGGCCAATTTGGCGGTGTTCCGGCTCACCAGCTTGGAACTGAGCGAGCGCTCGGCGAGGCTGTTCCAAGTCAGCGCCCAAGCCATCGATCCCGCCTCGCCGCCGGCCCAGTTGTCGCTGTACGCGCTCTGCGCGATGGTGTAGTTGACGTCCGATTGCACATTCCAATGATCGCTCGGCGGGGGCGGAGGAGGATCCTCCGCTCCGGCGACGCCCAGGATCGCGATGCTCGCGACGGTGGTGAGCGTAAGCGCGAAGCAAACTCGACCAGCAGACCTTCTCATGTTGCTTCTCCATCGGCTTCAGGTGAACTTGTGCCGCTCCCTTTTTGCACCATTCAGGCAACGCGCGCGAGCGGACCGCGAGTTGACTCACCGGGTTGGGGAGTGTATACGCGACTCACCGCACCGTAGCAAGTTACAGAAGATGCCGATCCGCCCCGGCACGGGTCCAACGAGGGAAGGGAGCAAAAAATGTTCAAAGAGTTCCGAGATTTCGCGATGAAGGGCAACGTACTCGACATGGCGGTCGGAATTATCATGGGCGCGGCGTTCGGTGGAATCATCACTTCACTGGTCGGCGACGTTCTTATGCCTCCGATCGGAATGGCGCTCGGAAACGTCGACTTCTCGAACCTCTTTGTCACTCTGAAGGAGGGCGCGACGCCCGGGCCTTACGCTTCGCTCAAGGCGGCCAAGGATGCGGGCGCGGTGGCGATCGGCGCCGGCCTCTTCATCAACACGATCATCAACTTCGTCATCGTGGCCTTCGCCATGTTCATGCTCGTGAAGGGCATGAATGCCGCGAAGAAGAAGGAAGCGGCGGCGCCGCCCGCGGTGGCGGAGATTCCGGCCGACGTGAAGCTCCTGACCGAGATCCGCGACCTGCTCGCGAAGCGCTAGTCCTGGAGATGAAAGCGGCCGCCGCGCATGCTCGTGGCGGTCGCCATCTCCTCCTCCCCGTTCGCCAGCACCAAGCTCGTGTCACCGAATTCGTGAGCGAGATATCCCGCGCCCTCCGCGTGCTCGATTGCCGCACTCAAAAGTGCCTCTCCGGCGAACGCGGACATGAGCGCGAAGTGGCTCGTCGTCGGTTCGTGCATTCCGGTCAAAAGACCGGTGACGATCCGAGGCCGGAACGAGTGATCGAGCTTGAGGTCGGTGACGCCGCTCCCCGCGATGAGCT
>CAZZAH010000850.1:0-1752 GCA_964652115.1 uncultured bacterium
TCCCTTTCGTGTTCCTCCCTCTGAAGAACGATCGCGCCCGCTTGGCGGGCTTGCCCCAGACGACCGAGCCAGACCCTTGAGAGGGAGGACCCATGCGCCCCGCACTCCAGCACCACCAAGCGCCGCGCCCACGAGACCGACGAGCGAACGCTCGCACGCCGCTCTGCCAGGCGGCATTCCTGTTCACGATCGCGAGCTTTGCCGCGGTACCGGCGCAGGCCAACCTCGCTCTCATCCGCCAGGGAGCGGAGAGCCGCGGAACGCCGGAGACCGGCGACCTCTTCGGGAAGAGTCTCGCCGCGGGCGACTTCAACGGCGACGGGATCCAAGACCTCGCAACCGGAGCACCCTTTGAAGACGTGAGCGGCGTCAACCTCGCGGGCTGCGTGATCATCAATTTCGGCGGGAAGTACGGGTTGACCGACAACGCGCAGCTCCTCCTTCAGAGCGACGGCGACGCGCTCGAGCAGGGGGCGTCCTTCGGCTGGGCGGTCGCGGCCGGCGACTTCGACAACGACGGTTACGACGACTTAGCGATCGGCGCCCCGAGCGCCGATGTCGACGCCTCGCACATCAACACCGGGTACGTCTTCGTCTACGCCGGCGGGCCTGGCGGGCTCTCCTACTGGCACTACCTCTGGCAGCCGGGCGCGGGCGGATCGCCTGAGTCGGGCGACGCGTTCGGAAAATCGCTTTGCGTAGGTCGGCTCGATTCGACCAGCGGCGCGGACGACCTCGCGGTCGGATCGCCGGGCGAAGACAACGAAGCCGGCGCGATCTTCTACTTCCTCGGAAGCAACAGCGGGCTCCTGGGCGGCAGCAACGGCTATCGCAAGCAGTCGAGCTTCGGCGCGAGCAACGACGCGGGTGATCAGTTCGGTTACTCGATCGCCGCGGGACAGGTGTGGGGTACCAGCATCGACGAGCTCATCGTCGGTACCCCGTTCCAAGAGGTGGATGGCGTCGATGACGCCGGCGTGGTCTTCACCATTCTCGGAACGAGCACGGGGCCGTCGTCGAGCAGCGGCACCTACGCCCGACCCGATGAAGGCGTGCTGACGAACACGCCCTACCCGGATGGTTGGTTCGGCTTCAGCGTGGCGGCGGGTCGGTTCTTCGGCGGCAGCTACGATGCGGTCGCGATCGGCGAGCCGGGACGCAGCTACTTCGGCCACCCGAATTCAGGTCGCGTCGTTCTCGCGAAGGGGACCTTCACCGGCTTGAGCTTCGCCTCAGGTAATGCCTACGCGCTGTTCCAGGACGACGCGGGCTGGTTGCTCGGCGACAACGACGGATTCGGTCGCGCGCTCGCCGCGGGCTACTACGACGCTCCGGACGGATACGAGGATCTCGCGGTCGGCTCACCGACCGACAACGCCAACGGCGGTTCGAGCCTCCAAGGCGTGGTCTCGATCCTGTTCGGTGGCTCGAGCGGCCCCGGCAACTCCGGCTGGACCGGCTGGGCGCAGGATGCCTGGAACGACGACCTCGCGATCAACGACAACATGGCGACCTCGGTCGTCATCGGAAAGTTCGAGGAGAGCGGCAAGGGGAGCCTCGCGATCGGCGTGCCCGGAGAGGATTCGTCGACGGGGCAGGTCCTGATCGCGGCGCCCTGGCGCCAACGCCAGTACCCCGACTACAAGAACGGTATCGCGGTCGACTGCGAAGGGAACCTCGTCTACGCGCTTCGCCCCTACGACGAGGTCTGCATCGCGAGCACGACCAAGATCATGACCGTGCTCATCGCGT
>CAZZAH010000851.1:0-1751 GCA_964652115.1 uncultured bacterium
GGAATCTGCTGGTCTCCGCAACCTGAACCTCGACTCCGATCCTCGACCGCTTACGAACTACGCCGTTCTTGCTAAGTGGCTGCTCTGCAGCGCTCGGGCCCATCCCGGCGCCAGGAAAGCGCACGGCTAAGTTCGCCCCGAATCACCACTTGATGCCCTACCGTCGCGCCTCGGCATGCTGGAGACGTGCGGGCGGTTCGAAGTACGCGACGTCGTGCGGTGGGAGTGAGCCGGGGCCGGATGCGGAGGGGCTTCCCAGGCCTCGTTTCGTGGGCCCCGCCCTCGTCAACCCGCGTCGGGACGGGTATCGTGCCTTGCCCCGACGCGGTCCGGCCGGCTCTGGTTGAGCGCGGCGATGAGCGGGAAACTCCCACGCGCTACCTACTCGCCCCCCAGCTTCGCCCTTCGCAGAAACTCCGCCGCCACCTCCGGCGGCGTCGTATTGATGTAAATCCCCGTCCCCATCTCGAACCCCGCCGGCGTGGTCAGCTTCGGCACCACCACCATGTACCAATGAAGATGCCGCGCATCCTCATCCCCACTCGCGGCCGACCGGATGAGCAGGTTGAAGTCGGGGTTGCCGAGCCCGATGCGCATCCGCTCGAGCACGTCCTTGAGCAGGAACGCCAGATCGTACAGCTCCGAATCGTGCATCCAGCTGAACGACGCGTGGTGTCTCCGCGGATAGATCCTGAGCTCGAACGGCGTCTTCGAGGCCCACGGACAGAACGCCACGAAGTGCTCCGTATCGTTCACGATCCGCGCCTCGCGCTCGATCTCGGCCCGGAGGCCTTCGCAGTAGGCGCAGATGCCGTAGGCGTCGTAGTGCATCTCCGCCTGGCGCCAGGGGTCGCGCACGTGGGGCGGGACAATTGGCGTCGCGATGATCTGCGAGTGCGGATGCTCGAGCGAGGTGCCGGCGAGCTTGCCGTGATTGCGGAAGATGGTGACGAGCGAGATCCGCGGGTCGGCCGCCATCGCCACGTGGCGAAGCTTATACGCGCGGAGCACCTGACCGATCTCCTCGACCGGCAAGGTCGAGAGGGTCTCGTCGTGGCGCGGCGTTTCGATCACGACCTCGGCGATGCCGAAGCCGTCCGCCTGAAGGAAGGGCCCGTCCGCGTGGCGTTGAATCGGTGCGGAGGGACCGAGCGCGGCGAATTTGTTCGGCACCACGCGCAGCGACCAGGTCGATTCGTTCTGGATGCTATAGGTGGCCGGCGGCGTCTTGTCTTCGTGTCCCGGGCAGAAGGGACAGTCATCACGATACGCGGGGAGCGGCTCGCGAGGCGGCCGCTCTTCTTTCCATTGATCAGGACGCTTCGCGCGCTCCGGCGCGATGATCGCCCATTCTTTGGTGACGTTGTTCTGTCTAAATTCTGACAAAAGAAGACTCCCCCCATGAAAGGAACGGGCGGGGCTTCGGGATCCCGCCTTCCAGGGGAGGAGTCTAGTCTCGCCCGGCTCGCCGGGCTAGCTCACTCACTGTCGAGTGCGCCGTTTTATCCGCGGTTGCCCGCGGTTGAGTGATCGCTCCATGGCCGCGGAGCGCTCACACATCTCGGACCGACCCCAGTTGTTTACTCAAAGGGTGTCTGGGCTCGAGGCCGGTCCAACTAATCTCGCGTCTTACTTACAAGAGGGTCTGCAAGAGGCTTCGATCGAGAGCGGATGTGGACGGGATCCTTGCCCGTTGCCAAGCTCGCAAGGTCCGGTCCACCGCGGGCGCTCTTGGATCCCGTCACACCCGC
>CAZZAH010000852.1:0-1749 GCA_964652115.1 uncultured bacterium
GAGCTCGCCGCGCGCCCCGCGCAGGTCGAGGCCGCGGTGCGTCTCCTCGATGAAGGCGCCACCGTCCCCTTCATCGCGCGCTATCGGAAGGAAGTGACCGGCGGGCTCGACGACACGCAGCTTCGCTTGCTCGAGGAACGCCTGCGTTACCTGCGCGAGCTCGAAGAACGCCGCGCCGCCATCCTCGCGAGCATCACCGAGCAAGGAAAGCTCACGCCCGAGCTCGAACGCGGCATCCGCGCGGCCACGAGCAAGACCGACCTCGAGGACCTTTACCTTCCCTACCGGCCGAAGCGGCGCACCAAGGCGATGATCGCGCGCGAGGCGGGGCTCGAGCCGCTCGCGCTTCGCCTCTGGCGCGAGCCGGCGACCGATCCCGAGCGCGCGGCCGCGGGCTTCATCGACGCGGAGAAGGGCGTGCCCGACGCGAAGGCGGCGCTCGAGGGCGCGCGACAGATTCTGATGGAGCTCTGGAGCGAGGACGCAATGCTTCTCGGTCCGCTTCGCGCTTGGCTCTGGAACACCGGCCTCCTTCGCTCGCGCAAGAATCCGAAGGCGGGCGAAGAGGCGATCAAGTTCTCCGACTACTTCGAGTATGCCGAGCCGATTCGCCGCGTCCCTTCGCATCGCGCGCTCGCGCTCTTCCGTGGACGCGAGGCGTCCCTGCTCTTCCTCTCGCTCGATGAGCCGGAGGGCGCACCCGACGCGCGGTTGAGCCCTGGGGCGGAGCGCGTGGCGCGTCACGTCGGGCTCGCCGATCGCGGACGCGCCGCCGACGCATGGCTCCTCGACACCGCGCGCGCCACGTGGAAGCTCAAGCTCTCGGTGCATCTCGAGGTGGCGCTCTTCGTCGAGCTTCGGACCGCGGCGGAAGAAGAGGCGATCCGCGTCTTCGGGAAGAACCTGCGCGATCTCCTGCTCGCGGCGCCGGCCGGCGAACGCGTCACGATGGGCTTGGACCCCGGCCTTCGCACCGGCGTCAAGGTCGCGATCGTCGACTCGACCGGCAAGCTGCTCGAGACCGGCACGATCTACCCGCACGTTCCGCGGAACGATTGGGAACGCTCGATCGCCACGCTGCACGCGATGGCCGCGCGTCACGCGGTGAGGCTGATCAGCATCGGCAACGGCACCGCCTCGCGCGAGACCGACCGCCTGGCGGCCGAGCTGATGAAGCGCCATCCCGAACTTGCGCTGGAGCGCGTGGTGGTGTCGGAAGCGGGCGCCTCGGTCTACTCCGCGTCGGCGCTCGCGGCGGCGGAGTTTCCCGACCTCGACGTGTCGCTTCGCGGCGCGGTGTCGATTGCGCGGCGCATTCAGGATCCGCTGGCCGAGCTGGTCAAGATCGATCCCAAGTCGATCGGCGTCGGTCAGTACCAACACGACGTCGATCAACCGGAGCTCGCGCGCGCGCTCGATGGCGTGGTCGAGGATTGCGTCAACGCGGTCGGGGTCGAGCTCAACCTCGCGTCGGCGCCGCTCCTCACGCGCGTGTCGGGCCTCAACGCATCGCTCGCGCAGAAGATCGTCGAGTACCGCGATACGAACGGAGCCTTCCGCGATCGCGCGCAGCTCTTGAAGGTGCCGCGCGTCGGACCGAAGGCGTTCGAGCAGGCGGCCGGCTTCCTTCGTATCCGTGGCGGCGCGAATCCACTCGACGCCTCGGCCGTTCACCCCGAAGCCTATGACGTTGTCGAGCGCATCCTCGCCCGCCATCAGTGCGCGCTCGCGGGCGCCATCGGCAACGCC
>CAZZAH010000853.1:0-1741 GCA_964652115.1 uncultured bacterium
ACCTCCGACATCCTGCTCCCAAAGCAGGCGCGCTACCGGGCTGCGCTACACCCCGCTAGAAACGACGAGCAGTCGGCACAATAGGGGAAGCCAAAAGAAGGTGTCAACCCAAGGAGGGAGGGTCGAGAGATGGGCAGCCTAAACAAGGTGATGTTGATCGGCAATCTGGGGTCCGATCCGGAAGTGCGGCAGATTCCGAGCGGCCAGTCGGTCGCGAACTTCAACCTCGCCACCACGGAGAGCTGGGGCGGCCGCGACGGCGGTCAGCGCCAGGAGAAAACTGAGTGGCATCGCATCGTCATCTACGGTCGACTGGCGGAGATTGCGGGGCAGTACCTGAAGAAGGGACGCCAGCTCTACGTCGAGGGCCGGCTCCAGACGCGGCAATGGCAGGACCAACAGGGCCAGAAGCGCTTCACGACCGAGATCGTGGTACGTGACATGGTGATGTTGGGCGGGCGCGGCGAAGGGGGCGAAGGCTCCGGCCCGCGCGCGGGCGGCGGCATGTCGCGTCCCGCTCCGGCGGCCGACCCGCAGGACCAGTTCGGGGGCACGGGGGGTTCGTTCACCGGCGGAGCGAGCGAGGAGCCGGTCGGAGGCGACTTCTTCGACGACGACAACGATCTCCCGTTCTAGCCGGGCGTGCGAGGCGCTTCGCGGTCCGTCCGCGAGGACCGTCAGCCGGGGCCGCACCAACTTTCTCGCCGCGAAACTTGACCGGTTCGGCCCGCGCCCCGTATCTTGCGCTCTCGCCGTACGGGCGCCGCTAGCTCAATTGGCAGAGCAACTGACTCTTAATCAGTAGGTTGAAGGTTCGATTCCTTCGCGGCGCACATTCTTGGAGGCTCGTCCCACCGGGACCCTCCAAACACGCAGGGATGAAAGACAACCCCTCGCCTACGGGCCTAGCCCCAAGGTGGGGGGTTGTCGTTTCAAGCGCGCTGAGCGACTGACCGAAACGGTCACCTGGAACGAGTGACCGATGCCACCCTTTGAAACGATTGCCCCGAGCGGAATCGAAGTAGTTGTGCGGCGTGTGGCGTCGGCCTGCTACGCTGGGCAACGCTGTATCGCAGGCTAACGGTTCGGGGGCGAAATGGATTCGACGGGGGAGAGGAGGATTGGACTGCGTGCCGAGGTGCTGGGACCTCGTTAAAACTCGGCAAAAACACAGAAGCCACTCCTGAGATGGCTCTCGCTGCCTAACTAGTAGCGACGTTTCCCGCGGTGGTGCTCGCCGGTCCGCGAAGGAACGATGTTACGGTGAGCTGGTCGACCAAGCGCCCGACGCGGTCGACGAGAACTTAGGGCTTGGCCTCACGAGGATCCTGTCGGCCGGAGCTCCGTGAGGCGACACTAAACGACCGAACACGCACGTAGATGTCCTTTAGGAGTCTCTTTCGGACGCGGGTTCGATTCCCGCCGCCTCCACATTGCGCGCCGTTCGGCGCGCTGGTTTTTGTCGAGGCGGGCCTCTCGGCCCCCTTCGGGGTCCTCGGGTCCCGCCGCCTCCACATGGCCCAATCCCGCGGCCAAGAATGGTCGCCGAGCGGGCCTCTCGGCTCCCTCCGGGGGCCTCGGGTCCCGCCGCCTCCACGTTTGGCCACCTGACTTGCTGGTCTCTGACCCCACCCGTGAGTTGAACCCTCCGGGGCTACCGGATCCCTCGCCTACACCAAATCACGATCCGGCGGTGTCCGTCGCTCTCCAATACCACCGATGAATCGGGGCTCTTGCGCGT
>CAZZAH010000854.1:0-1739 GCA_964652115.1 uncultured bacterium
GCTTGGGCGAAGGTCTCGCAGTCGCTGCCGCCCTGCCGGTTGATCAGGCAGAGCATGTAACCGTTGAAGCAGTCGCCCGGCTCGGTCGAGATACCGCCGTAGCGAGAGCTGCCGACCGCGAGCAGCTTTCGATCGAGGTGCGCGATGATCATGGGGGCGACGAAGCCGCCGTGATTCCAACGGTCATCCATGATCATCCCGCGCTTGTTCCACTGCCCGGGATAGTCGCGCGCGAACTGCCGGAGGCCGAGCGATCCCATGTCGTAGAGGTGGATGTAGCCGATCTTGCCGCCGCTCTGCTTCTCGACGTAGGCGCGGTTTTCGCGCACCCAGCTCGCATAGCGGATCGGCGTGTCGTCGCGCACGGTCTTCACGACCACTCGCTTCGATCCGTCGAAGCGCGGTGTGGTGTTGACCGAGAGCTCGACCTCGGTGCCGGCGCGATTGGCGAAGTGCTTGAGGTAGTCCTCGCCGCGCGTGAGCATCCGTCCATCGACACCGGTCAGCCACATCCCTTCCTTCACGCCGAGGTCGGGGCGCGCGAGCGGTGAGCTCCACTTCAGGTCAGGGTAGTCGCCTCGGTAGATCTTCTTGATCTGCCAGAAGCCGCTCGGCGCGTCGTAGGCGAGATCGGCCGCGAGCAGGCCGGTGCCGATGAACTTGCCGCGGCGGATGTCGCCGCCCCAGTAGTACGCATGGCCGACGCTGAGCTCGCCGAACATCTCGCCCAAGAGGTCCGACACGTCATCGCGGCTCGCGACGCGATCGAGAAGTGAACCATACTGCTGCCAGACCCCGTTCCAATCGACGCCGTGCATGTGGACGTCGTAGAAGAAGTCGCGTTGGAGGCGCCAGGCCTCACGCAGCATCTGCTTCCACTCGTCGCGTGGCTCGACGCTCAAGGACCAGTCGGACAGATCGACCTTGGCGTCGCCCGCGCTGTCGCCCTCGGGAGCGCTGGTCGCTCCCGCCTCGATGCGCGTGAAGCCTTCCTGCGTGCGATAGACGAGCACCTTGCGATCGGCGGAGAGGTCATAGCCGGTCACGCCGGACGTGATCTCGGAGAGCTTCTCCTCCGCGATGTCGTAGGTCAGCAGCGTGCCCCCTTGGTTCTCCTCGTCTTCGCCCGAGGAGCCGGGCGGCATCATTCCCGTGTTCTCGTAACGCAGGAAGTGGAGCTTGCCCGAGATCGCCATCAGCCCGGTGTAATTCCCCGGTTTGACCGGAACCTCGACCAGGCGATCGGCGATGCCGTCGAAGTCGATGCGGATCGGAGCGGAGGCTTCGATCCCCGTCGCGCCCGACTTGGAGTTTCCCTTGCCTCCGTCGTCGGAGTCCTTCTTGGCGTCATCGCCTGAGCCGGAATCGATGTCGCCGCGCCAAGCGAACTGGAGCTTGCCGTCGGTTGTTAGCGAGACCACAACGGGCAGGGTCGCTTGATCGACGATGAAGCGCGACTCGAGGCGATCGAGGTAGGGATTCACGTAGCGATCGGCGAGGTAGTAGAGGTACTTGCCGTCCGGGTCCCACGCGGGGCTGAAGGAGTTCACCATCGGATCGCTCAACGCGTGGGTCGTCTTCGTGGTCGAGTCCCAGACGCGCACCTGTGCGAGCGCGTTCGGCAGGCTCACCGTGTAGGAGAGGTAGCTCCCGTCGGGCGAACAATGATATTCGGTGACCTCCCAATCCGATGTGTCCGCCACCGCGGCCTTGCCCTGCTGCAGCAGGCCGTACGCCAT
>CAZZAH010000855.1:0-1737 GCA_964652115.1 uncultured bacterium
TCGACCTCGGCCTGCAATCGATCGGAAGCCTTGAGGTCTTTCAGCCGCGCGGGCTCGGAGGCGGGATCGCGCTCACGCTGAGTCGTTAGGCGGCAAGGCAACCTCTCCGCCGGCGGCTCGTAGTAAGCTCGCCCGCGCCCGGCCCCCCTTGGTCGAGCGATCCAACCCGAGCCCGTGCGTGAAGGAGATCTTGCCATGGCTCAGCCATCTTGCCCTGGGGACCGCCGCGCGCGGTCGAGCGTCGCTCTTGTTCTCGCCGCTGGAGTTCTTGCCCTCGCCCACCCCGCCCTGGCCGAAGACTTCGAGGCCAGCGCTTCCCTTCAATGCCAATCGCTCAAGGTCGAGAACCTCATCGGCGAGGTCACGATCGAAGGCTGGGACGGCTCCTCCTTCGAGGTCGTCGCGTCGATTCAAGGCGCGGACGCGACGCGGCAGAGCATGCGCCTCGAGACGGTCGAAGGAACGAACGCCACCGTGCGCATGATCTATCCCAAGGGAGAGGACGAGTTCGTCTACCCGCGCCTCGGACGCGGCTCACGCTCCACGTTCAGCCTCGACGATCGCGACCGCGAGGACGGCTGGCTCTCCGAGCTCCTCGGCGGCAGTGACAGGATCAGCGTGCGCGGCAGCGGCCGCGGAACCGAAGTGTGGGCCGACCTTTCGATCAAGGTGCCGCGCGGTAAGGAGCTCGACCTCAAGCTCGGCATCGGCGCCATCACCGCGGAGAAGATCGAAGGCGATGTGAGCTTGCTCACGCACTCCGGCGCGATCGAAGCGTCCGACATTACCGGCGACGTGTCGCTCGATTCCGGAAGCGGCTCGATCAAGTCGAGCGACATCAAGGGCAACCTCAGCATCGACACCGGCAGCGGCCAGGTGAACGTCGACGGGATCCAGGGAAGCCGCGTCTCGATCGACACCGGAAGCGGAAGCGTCAGCGCCTCCAGCATCGAGTGCGAGCACTTCGTGATCGACACCGGCTCGGGCAGCATCGAGTCGATCGGCTGCGCTGCCGACGACGCGAAGTTTGACACCGGGAGCGGCAGCATCGAGGTCGCTTTCACACGGATGGGCGGCGGCAACTTCGCCTTCGATACCGGAAGCGGCGGCGTCGACGTGCTCTTGCCCGACGAGGTGTCAGTAATGGTCGACGCGGAGACCGGCGCGGGCAACATCCAGGTCGATGTCCACCGGCCGACCACGGTCGACAAGCAGGAGAGCAGCGTGCGTTTCACGCTCGGCGACGGCGACGCTCGCATGCACATCGACAGCGGGAGCGGGACGATCCGGATCGCTCAGCCGTCCTGAGGGTCCCGATCGTTTTGATCTCGCGATAACGATCGATTGGCTTTCGATCCCTGGACTCCACCCCGTAAAACAAGGCGTTAGCCGCGGTACGCGAATTGTACATGCGTACTTGGGTATTGCATGAGCGAGGCCGGGCACGATGTCCGACTCGCTCATCGCGACGCCCCGTCACGCGCGACCCCGCCTCCGACCGGACGGTCGGACCCCCGATCTGGGGATCGCCGCATGATTCATCAGCTCAACCTAAGATGCGATCACGAGTGATCGCGGAAGCCGACGACCTCGAGCCTTGCGCTGAGGTCGGGCCTCGCGACGCCATCAAGTTGAGCTTTCAAAGATGCAGGGTTGGGAGTCCGGGGCCCGGGGGCGCAGGGGTCGACATGAGGAACAGGAGACCGGAATGACGTTACGCAGACTTGGCCGAGGAAC
>CAZZAH010000856.1:0-1731 GCA_964652115.1 uncultured bacterium
GGCGCGATCCCGCTCGCCCGCGACCGCTCGACACTGCGCTCGAGGTAATCGACGGCACGCGCGCGATCAACGTTCCACTCGTGGAGGCCGCGCGCGAGCCAGAGATCACGCTCCGCCTCCGCGTCCTTCGCCGCATCCGCCCACGCCAAGCTGTCGGCCGACTCGCGTGCCCAAGCAAGCGAGCTCCCGCCGCGCATCGCAAGGGACGCAAACGCGACACCGACCGCGAAGGCGAGCCTCCGCATACGCGAGCGAACGATCACTCGAGGCTCCAGAGCCGCGCGCGCAACGGGAGTCCGTCACTCGGCGCGTCGAGATCGAGCTCGAGCACGCAGGTCTCGCCGACGCGCGGCGCGAACGAAAGGTAGAGCGGCGCTTCCCCGGGGATGTCGAGCGTCCAGGTCTGACGCCGCGGCTCGATGCGCTCGTAGTAGATCTCGCTGAGTCCACTCGCGGCCGGCGCAGGATCGGGCGAGATCGCGGCCTCCACCCCGCCGTCATCGCGAAGTCGAAGCGCGGGACCGGTGTCAGCTCGCGCCTCGAGCCCGCGACCGACGATCAGAAGCGCGGTGGCGGGCGCCTCGAGGTAGAGCGATTCCAGGCTCGCGAGGCGACCTTCCTGTGCTCCCATCTCCGCCTCGAGCCGCGCGAGATCTCGCTCCGCCGCGAGCAGTGCCTCGATGTTCTCGCCGAGCGAGTCGTTCGCCTGCGCCAACTCGATGCTCGACTCCTTCGCCGAGGCCAGGAGCCCACGCAAGCGAAGCGCGCTCGAGTCGAAGCGAGCGGCATAACGATCCCCGGAGAGAGGCCGCTCGTCCAGGTAGTCGAGCTGCCCGCGAAGGAAGTCGAGGTTCTCGCGCAGGAAGCGGAGTGTGTTGCGCGTCTCCTTCGGCGGCTTCACGCGCTCGACCTTGATCTCTCGCGGCACGAGCTCAGGCATGTCGCCGGCGTACGCGCGAGTCGAGAGAAGAAGGACGGCGCTCAGGCAAAGGCTAAGCACGCGCATCATCCCCTCCAGCTCCGCGCGAATTCTCCGCTCGACGCGTCGACCAGCATGAAGAGGCTGGGCGCGCCGCTCGCCTCGTAGACGATCAGCCAGTAGGTGGCGTCGGGACGATCCTCGCGGAAGGCGCTTCGGATGAGCGCCATCGTCTGGAGCTTGCCCCCTTGCTCGGCGCGAAACTTCGCTCCCTCCTTTTGCTCGGCCTCGGCCAAGGCGGCGGGACTGTCGACCCAGCTCTCGGGCAAGGCGGGCGCGGTGAAGCGCAGCGCGAGGTCCTCGGCGATCTCGATCGCGCCACCCTCGATCGAGTAGACGCGGCACGCGGCGCGCGATGGCGACCGATACAGATAGCCCCAACGCGGCGCGACGCCATCGGCGCCCACCTCCTCGTCGTTCTCGACGTAGACGAGGCTCGCGTCTTCGGCCCACGAGCGCGCCGCCGCGGTCGCGAGGTCGACGCCGGCACGAGCGGCCAGAGGCATCGGCTCCGCCATCACGATCGGCGCGGACGCGAGCATTCCAAGCAGGCAACACACGGGAGCGAACCGCATGCGATGTCCCTCCGCCGGCGCGCTACAGCAGGAACGCTGTGCCGAGGCTGAACTCGAGGTTGTTGTTAAAGCGACGCGAGGCCCCGACGCCGGAGTGGAAGCGATAGTCGCGGCACTCCCACCGCATCGCGGTCCGCTTGTTGAAGAAGAGCAGCGTGCCGGCGCCGAAGTTGGAGC
>CAZZAH010000857.1:0-1725 GCA_964652115.1 uncultured bacterium
TCTCCCGGTCGTCTCCTCCTTGCCGTCGCGCTCGAGGCGATAGAAGAAGACGCCCGGCGCGAGGTCACGACCGTCGCCGCTTCGGCCGTCCCAGTCGAACGAGCCGCGGCCCGCGTTCTGCTCCGGCGCCTCGAAGACGCGCACTCGACGGCCGCTCGGATCGAAGAGCTCGAGCTTCACGTCGCCCGAAGCCGGCAACTCGTACGCGAGATGCGTCGAGGCGGAGAAGGGATTCGGCGAAGCGACGACGCGCACGATGCCGATCGGAGCGGAAGGAATCTCGTTGCCCACGTCCACCGTCTCGTTCGGCTCACGCAGCGTCACGCTCACCGTGCGGCCCGCGACCGGATCGGTGCCGGCGACCTCGAGGTGGACCCCCTGCTCGACCAGCTCCCTGTCCTGCAGTAAGAGCGCGGAGAAGGCGGGTGTCGAGCCGGCGCCGAGACCGGTCAGCGTCCACGAGAAGCTCTCCGAAACCCCCAGCACGACCGTCTCGAACGTGCTGGTGTTCTCGATGTAGTAGACCCACGACGAGTTCGGGCCGCTGAACGCCGGGATCGTGTACGACTCGCCCACTTCGAGCAGCACCATCGAAGGAGTGCCGAGCTGCGGTGTCATCACGAGGAACGACGCGCGCGACTCGCCGTGATTGAAGATCAGGATGTCGCCGTGCTTATCGAAGGGCGCGATGCCGAGGTTCGCCTTGTCGCCCGGACCCAACTCGAGCTCGGCGCCGCGAGCGAGCGAGAGGTTGCAGCGCGTGACACCCGAGCCTCCCGGACGCGTGAGATCGAGCGCGGTCGCGGACACGCGACCCGGATCGTCGTCCCAGACCTCGCAGCCGCCCGAGGAGTACTTGCCGCTCTGCGTCGACATCGGGCTGAAGGCTGCCTGGAAGGGATTCGAGCTCCCCTGCTGTTCCTGCGTGAGCGGACCGGGCGCCGGGCGCGAGCTGCCGCCGCAGGTCGTCTGCCCCAGGTTCATGATCGCGTCGGCGTCGTTGTACCAACCGGTCCGATAGCCGTCGACCGGGGGCGTGCCGAACGATCCCGTGAGCGCGATGCCGCCGCCGCTGTGCGCCGCCATCACGCCCGTCACGCCCGCACAGGGAGTACGGCCGGGCTTCACGCCACAGAAGAGCGGGTCCTTCGCCTGCAGACTCTGCAGATATCCGTACTCGAGCTCTTCGTGGAACGACACGCGCTGGTTCGACCCGTTGATGTAGCTGCTATCGAACTCATACTCGGTGTTGGAGCAGACGACGGTGAAGCGCGTGTTGTCCATCGCGGCGCGCGCGAGCTTCATCATGTCGGCCGCGGAGCTGTACGGTCCGCCCTTGTCGAGGCCGGCCGGATTGGTGAAGTGCGTGTGCGTCATGCCGAGCGCGGCCGCCCGGTCGTTCATCTCGTCGACGAAGTCCTGAACCGTGTTGTCGTACGCCCCTCCCCAGACGTTGTTCTCGCCCGTGAGCACATCGGCGATCGCGAAGGCTGCGTCGTTGCCCGACGGGTAGAGACAGCAGCGAAGCAGGTGCCGCAACTGGAGGCGCTGACTCTTGCGGAACCCGTAGAGCGAGCCGCCGATGTTGTTCCGGATCCAGTCGGGCACGTCGTAGCTCTCATCCAGGCTCACGTACTTCGGATCGTTGGTCGGAAGCTGCGAACGCTCGCACGCGATGAGCACGGTCATGATCTTGGTCGTGCTCGCGATGCAGACCTCGTCGTA
>CAZZAH010000858.1:0-1724 GCA_964652115.1 uncultured bacterium
GCCGCGCCGCCGCGAGTTGAGCGAGAAGAGGATGAAGATGATGAAGATGATGAGCTGGATCGGGAATCGCTCAGGCTGCTTCCGCCGCTCCGGCACCTGTCCGCCCGCGCTCGCGATGATCTGATCGATCTCCGCCGGATCGCGCTGCATGTCTTGCAGCACTGGCTTCATGGTCGAGCGAATCGCGGAGAGGTAGGCGCGCCCGTACTGCCCCGCCGCAAGGAACGGAACAACGTCCGCGTCGAGGATGCGCCCGACTCGACCATCGGGGAGCACACCTTCGAGCCCGTACCCGACCTCGATCTTGATCTTCCGCTCTTCCAGCGCGTTCAGGATGAGGAGCCCGCGATCCTCCTGCTTGCCGCCGATGCCCCATGCGGTGAAGAGGCGGTTCGCGTAGTCGACGTAGTCGTCTCCGCCGAGGTTGGGCTGCGTCACGACCGCGATCTGCACGCCGATCTGCGTGTCGACGCGGGTCAGAATCGCCTCGAGCCGCTGTTCATCCGGTGGACTGATCACATTGCCGAAGTCGTTGACGTAGCCGCCCGGCGAGGGCAGATCCGCCGCAGATGCGATGCCGACGCTTGCGAGCACGGCGCTCGCTAGCACGGCGCTCGTGAATCCAACGACGACGAGCAGGATCCAGGCGACACGCGGCCGATGGATCCCGCCGAGCCGACGGGTGAGGGGCATTCCTTTCACTCAGCTTCCCGGGCGCTTCACGCCCAGCCAGATCTTCAGGCCCTCGTCGAGCTCGACCTCCTGCGCGCGGTCGTACTCTGCGCCGGAACGCTCGCCCAACCCTGGGCCAGTCGAAGGCGGGTCGGTCGGAGGCGCGCCGGCAGAGGGCAAGCAATGCAGCGCCAAGGTCTCGCCCTTGATGTAGGCGCCCTGCTCGCGCATCACCTCGTCCACGCGCGGATCGCCGCACCGATACCAGACGTGGATGCGATCCTCGACGTTGTAGTTGGCCTGCTTCCGCAGGTCCTGGATGGTCCGCACGATCTCGCGAGCATAGCCCTCGCGGCGAAGCTCCTCGGTGATCTCGGTGTCGAGGACCACGAGCCAGCGCCGATCGTTCGCAGCAGCAGCTCCAGGCTTCCCCTCGTAGATAACGTCGAACTCACCCGGTTCGAGCACGAAACCTGCTATCTCGAGCCTCCCGTCAGAGTTGAGGACATGAGTACCCGCCTTAGCGGCCGCGGACACCGTTTTCATCCCTTGGCCGAGACGCGCCCCGAGCACCGGAAAGTTCAGCTGAATTCCCCTCTGAACAGAGTCGATCAGGCCACCGCCGGCCGAACGTACAACTCTGACATTCAGCTCCTCGGCGATCGACGCCAAGTTCTCGTTGTCTTGTGAGGTCGAGGCGGGTCCGATCGCGATTTTCGCCCCGAGAGTTTGCTCTGATCGGACGTTTTTGCCTTCCTCCTCAAAGCCCGCATTGAGCCAGGAGAAATTCAAGATTCGCATCACCGACAACGGCTGCCGTGTCTTGATCTTCGCCCTTTCCCGAGCCGCCCGTCCGAGCGCAACTATGCGAATGACGTCCTCCATCCGATCGTTCAACGCGGAGTCGATCAGATCGGTCCGCACCTTCGGGAAGCTCAGCAGATGGATGCTCGCGGGCAACGTCCCCTTCGCGCGGCTCGGCTCCGACAGCGTCTGGTAGATCTCCTCCGCCAGGAAGGGAACGACCGGCGCGAGCGCGGTGGTCAGCGTCA
>CAZZAH010000859.1:0-1715 GCA_964652115.1 uncultured bacterium
GGCTCACGGTCGAATTCCCCGGCTTCGGTCGAAAGAAGATCGTCGCGCGCTTCGTCCAGCCGGTGAAGTAGCGCCGGCTCACGCGCGCGTCGGCGTGAGCGACGCGGCGAGCGAGACGCAATCCGACCGCTGGCCTCGCCGCGCCGCCATCGCCGTGGCTGCGGCTTCATCGCTGGACAAGAGCCGAGTTGCGCGCGAGAGTCGACGCAGGTCCCGCCCCGCAGAAAGGGACGCACATGCGCCGCAGCTCGCATCGATTCAGTTCGCTGTTCCTGTCGCTCGCGCTTCTCTATTCCGCCTCCGGTTGCTCCGTCATCGGCTACACGCTCGGCAGCGTGGTCGATCAAGGAGCCGCCTCCGGCGATCCGCCGACTGCCTCCGCGCTGGCCAAGGCGCGCGGGAGGGAGGTCCGCGTCCTCAAGAGCGATGGGCGAGTGCTTCGCGGTCGGCTCGCGCGCGTCGATGCGAGCGCGGAATCCCTGCTCGTCTTCGCCGCGGCGCCTCCCGCCGGCGGGGCCTTTCTCTCCGAACCGCAGCCCGACAGTTTGCGCGTGCCGGTGAAGGATGTCCGGATGGTGGTCTGTCCCGGGACGACCGGGCGCGCCCTCTTCGGTGGCTTCGGACTCGCGGCCGACATCTTCATGTTGTTCGTGGCGCACTGGGCGCCCTTAACCGTGACCGGGTCGTGATGATCCGCGCGAGTGGTGTCGGCGCTTGGAGTCGAGCTCTTCGCGATGGACTGCCGGCCGTCGCCTTGGCGTCGGCGCTCCTCTTCTCCGGTTGCTGCACCGTGGGCGGCTCGGCGCTTGGTCATGCCGCCGACGTCGCCACGCGGCCGTCCACGCGCTTTCCCTGCGCCCAATCGAAGAACGCGCTCAAGCGCGGGGGGCGCGTCCTCGTGCTCCTCGCGGATGGTCGCGAGGCGAAGGGGCGAATGCTCGAGTGTCGCTGCGAGGCGGACTCGTTGCTCACGATCGCGCCCGATCGAGGCGCGAGCCTGGTGCGCGACACGGCTCCCCGCTCGATCAGCGTGACGCCCGACCAGGTCCGGTTCGTCGAGTCGCTTCGCTACCGCTGGACTGCGGTGGGCGCCTTCTTCGGGCTCTGCGGTGACGCGGCGCTCGTCTGGGCCTTCTTTCACACCGACTTGGGCCTACGCTGATTCAGACTCTCGAGGAGGATTGATGCATCGGCCTTTCCACCGATCCTGCTTCTCGTTCCTCGTCTTCGCGCTGCTCTCCTGCGGGTCAGGCTGCACCGTGATCGGCTTAGGACTCGGGGCGGTCATCGATTATCACGCGCAACCGCCGGGCAAGCCGGACATCGCCTGGCTTCGAGGCATGAGTGGCCGATCCCTCCGCGTGACCCTGCGCGACGGTAGCGATGTGCGCGGCAAGCTCGCACGCGTCGCGTGTGAACGCGAGAGCCTCCTCGTGTTTCAACCCACGAGCACTGGCAGCTCCATCTTTGAGGAGCGGCCGACCGGCGACAGTCTGCGTGTGCCCGTGGCGCAGGTGGTTCAGGCGGCGTCCGTCGAACCGTCGCGGAGCTTGGCCTTCGCCCTCGTGGGGAGCATGGCCGACATCGCGATCGGCCTCGCGATCCTCAACCACCAGAGCTTTCCGCTTCATCCCGCCCGACCGAGCGAGTAACCGCGCCGGTCCCGCTTGGCAAGCAGGCCCGCCGCGGGTAAGAATCGCCCTTCGATCCAACCG
>CAZZAH010000860.1:0-732 GCA_964652115.1 uncultured bacterium
CGTGAAGCGCTTGACGAACGTGATCCCGGTGCCTTGAGCGAGGCGGAACTCTCCGATGTACTCGCAGACGATCGCGAGGCCGCGGCGGTCGGTAGTTTTTTGAGTGATTTTCAAGGCTTCTTGAGCAGCACGCCGAGCCGAGCGGACACGTCCAGATCTGACCATGCAGAGCGCATGGAGTCGCTTGGCTCTGGCCAGCCGTGGGAAGTCAGCTAGTTCTTCGGCTAAAGCGGCCGCTCGCCACAGAAGCGAGTCCGCTCCCCAAAACTGCCCTCGGAAAACCCGTAACGCGGACAGATTGAGGCCGCATATTGCGGCCAGCTCGGTCGCGCCCACTTGCAGCGACAGTTGCAGGCTCTTTGAGTGGTACGCATCGGCGCGGTCGTAGGCTAGCTTGGTTCGCTCAACGAGGGCGAGCAGGTCGAGCGTCCGTGCAGTCTCTATCGTCGAACCTTGCGCCTCGAAGCCGATCAATGCCCGCCTAAAATACCCGCTAGCTTGGTCAAAGTCTCTTAGTCGGACCCACGTCTTTCCAGCCTGCTGAAGCAGCTTTGCAGCCAGGCCGCGTTCGAGGACCTTCAGGACGCTGTCGGACAGGAATGGAGTGAGTTCTTGCACGCTCTCGAGGTAGCCGCCACCGAGCACAGCAAGGCGGGATGAGAAGAGGGCCGCCGATGCCGCTGCCTGCAATCCTCCATCGCGGTCTTGCCGCAAGCAGTCAATATGCGCTGC
>CAZZAH010000860.1:742-1714 GCA_964652115.1 uncultured bacterium
GCTGCAAGAGCGTCATAGTCTCTGCGCAGCCAGAGCGTCTCACCGTATAGCACCGATACACCGGGCTGCAGAAGTTGGCCTGCAGACAATCCCGATAGCTCAGCAAGCGCGGCGGCACCGTCCCCGCGATCGATAAGCGCTTCGATGACCGAAACAATGGCGAGAGGCTCGCTGGCATTGCCTCGGGGCGGGTCAGGAGGAGTGGGGACCATCTGTGATTCCTCTCGGTGCTAGGCGTTCATCGCTGGTCCAGCCAGCGGAGGAGCTGAATCACTCTCAACTCTAGGTCGCTCCAAGCAGCTCGCGCCTCGGACAAGCCGACGATCGAACCGATATCGCGTTTCTGATCGGCGGCTGGCGTCCCGTCGGGGCGTCGAGGGCCGGGCCGATTGTTGTGGATGTCATCATCAATCCCATCCGTATCCGCCGGCTCCATCGGCAGCGGCCTGGGAGGAGGCGTCCATGCGAACGCGGGTGCGAGTGGCGCGACCGACAGCGCGGGAAACAGCGCGACCGAAAACCAGAAGCGGAATGCGGCTCGCCTGGCGCGACGGGAAACCATGGAAGGTCCTCCTCGGTGAGTGTGGTCGGTCGTGGCCCCGAGCCATCCCCTCAGAAACGGGCGCGAACAGTTTATCGGCGACTGAAAGTGGCCGCAATCAGAACTTCGCTTTTGTGGGCTCGGTGGGGGCGATGCGGCGCGAAGGCACTGGCCGCTCCCGCCCTCGTTGGTCTCGGCGGCGAAGGCGAGTTGGGTCCGCAGGGGCCTAGCCTCTACCGCGGCTTCTCGTCCAACCGCGCGACGTCCGCAAGATCTTGTGGCCGACCCGATGCCCGCTTGTTCTGGATCAGATCCTCAGCGCCCTCGTCGGATAACGCGGACGATGTCTCGCCTCATCGGCTCGTCCCCGACCGGCTGTCCCATCGCAGCCCACGCATCGCACGCGAGCGGCCACATCATCTCGAGGGCCT
>CAZZAH010000861.1:0-1710 GCA_964652115.1 uncultured bacterium
GGCGAATCAGAAGCAGGGCCGTTCATCGTCACCGAGCTGATCGAGGGCGACACCCTCCGCGAGCACCTGCGTCGCGGCACGATGGGAGTGAAAGAGGCCTTGGACCTCGCGATCCAGGCGGCGGATGGATTGGCCAAGGCCCATGAGTCGGGCTTCGTTCATCGTGACATCAAGCCTGAGAACCTGATGGTGACGCGCGAGGGGCACCTCAAGATCCTCGACTTCGGATTGGCAAAACAGGCGGCGCCGATCAGCACCGATGACGTCACGCGGACCGCGACCGGGATGATCGTCGGCACGCTCGGCTACCTTTCGCCCGAGCAACTGCGAGGAGAGGCGGCCGAGCCTCGCTCCGATCTCTTCGCACTCTCGCTCGTGGTGTACGAGATGCTCGCGGGAACGCGTCCGTTCGAACGCGACTCCTTGGCCGAGACCATGGGCGCGATCTTGAGGGACGATCCGCCGCCGATCGGCCACTCGCGCCTGGACCTCCCGCCCGGACTGGCCGAGCTGATCCATCGCGGGCTGGCGCGACGGAAGGAAGACCGACCCGAATCCGCGCGCGCCTTCGCGTCGGAGCTCCGTGCGATTCGCCTCCGCTTCGAGTCGGGGCAGACCGATTCGCGCCCGTTCACGACACCCGCGCCCGCGCGGCGCGCCTGGCTCTGGCCGGCGCTCGGGGCCGCCTTGCTTCTCGTCGCGATCGCCGTGGTCGTCACCGCGAAGGTCCGCGCGGGGAGCGATCGGATGATGCAGGCGTCCTATCCGACCGATCGCCACCTCATCGCGGTCGTGCCGATCCGTGATGACTCGCTCGATCCCGCGCTGCGCGAAGCCGGCGTCGGCCGCATCCTCTCGAACGCGTTCGTCACGACCCTCTCCGACCTCCCGGATCTCTACGTCATCTCGCCGATCCGACTCGAGACCGCGGCGCGCGCGCTCAAGCGGCCGATCGAGGACACGGCCGCCGACGCCACCTTCGCCGAGGAGGTGTGCCGCTCAGTGCAAGCCACCGCGATGCTGTCGGGCACGCTCGCGCGCTTGGGCGACACCTACGTGCTCCAGGCGAACCTCACCGACCTAGGCACCTCGCGCGTCCTCGGCAGCTTCAACGCGGAGTCGAAGAGCGTCGATCGACTGCTCCCTGATCTCGTCGGCGGTGTCGGTCGTGGCCTTCGCGAGAAGCTCGCGCCCGCGATGCGTGATTCGATGTCGGTGGATCGCGTTGCCACAGGAAACTTCGATGCCTACGCGCAATTTCAGCGCGGCACCGACCTGATCAACGAAGGGCAGTACGACTCCGCCGCGGTCGCGCTCGGCAAGGCCTTGCGGATCGACCCCACGATGGCGATCGCCTGGTCGAAGCTCGCCTGCGCGTACTCCTTCAACGGCGAGCAAGCGCAGGCGGAGGCCGCGGCGCGTCGCGCGATGGACTTCCGCTCTCGCGCCAATCGGAAGGAGCGGCTCTGGATCGAGCTCGACGCGATCTGGGTGACGCATGGCAGCGGCGGCAAGGAGGCGTACCGAAAAGCGGCGGACGGCTTCATCCGCGAATTCCCCGACGACCGCGACTCGTGGTTCTATGCGGGCCTGGGCGCCGCCTATCTCGAGGGCAACGATCGCCTGGCGATCAAGTACTTCGAGCGTGCCTACACGATCGCGCCCTCGTACTTCGCGATCACGAAGGCGATCGCGGACGCGCGCGGGCGG
>CAZZAH010000862.1:0-1702 GCA_964652115.1 uncultured bacterium
CATCCTCGGTCGCGATCTCCAGGTTGTCGTCCGCGAGCGCGGGATCGTAGATCGCCGGCACGATCGCGGTCGGCATGTGCTTCATCCCCTCGAGCCCGTGAAAGGGCGAGTCTGGCTGGAAGCTCATCGCGCGGAGCGAAGGTCTGAGCTCGCGCAAGCGACGCGTGGTGCCGACGAAGGTGCCGCTCGTGCCGAGCCCCGCGACGAAGTGCGTCACGCGTTGCTCGGTCTGCTCCCAGATCTCGAGCGCCGTCCCGTGATAGTGCGCCCGCCAGTTCGCCGGATTGCTGTACTGATCGGGATAGAAGTAGGTCTCGGGCGTTTCGGCGTAGAGCTTCTTCACCAGACGAATCGCGCCATCGGTGCCGTCGCCCGCCTCGGTCATCAAGAGGTCGACGCCATACGCCTTGAGGATGCGCTGCCGCTCCGGGCTCGCGCTCGACGGCAGCGCCAGCCGCACGCGATACCCGCGCGCCGCCGCGATCCATGCGTAAGCGATGCCGGTGTTGCCCGAGGTCGCGTCGAGGATGATCTTGTCACGCGTGAGCGCGCCCGATCGTTCGCCGGCCAGGATCATCCCGAGCGCCGCGCGATCCTTGACCGAGCCGCCCGGGTTGTACCACTCCGCCTTGGCGTAGATCTCGACCGGCGCGACCTCTCGATCGATCGAGGCCAGGCGCAGGAGCGGCGTCCCGCCGACGAGCGTGGTTGGATCGGCCGTCGTGCGGAGCGCCCGCGCCGTCGATGGCGCGGGCGCTTCAGTTCTCGAATCGCTCATCGCGCCTAGTGTTTCTTCACGTGGAGGCCGCACTCCTTCTGCTCGGGATTCTCCCACCACCAGCGACCGGCGCGAACGTCTTCGCCCGGTGCGATCGCGCGCGTGCAGGGGGAGCAGCCGATGCTCGGGAAGCTCTGATCATGGAGCGCATTGTAAGGAACGTCGTGGGCGCGGATGTAGTCCCAGACTTGCGGCTCGCTCCACTCGATGATCGGGTTGAGCTTGATGATGCCGCCGAAGCCTTGATCGACCTCGGCCTTCGGCGTGTCGGTGCGTGTCACCGCCTGCTCGCGACGGAGGCCGGTGATCCAGGCGTCGACGCCCGAGAGAACGCGCTTGAGCGGCTCGACCTTTCGGATGTTGCAGCACTCCTTCCGATTCTCGATCGACACGCGCATCGAGTAGTAGCCCTTGTTCCGCTCGAGCGCTTCGACCTTGGCCTGATCTGGGAAGGTGGTCTCGATCGAGAGCCCGTACTTCTGCCGCACGCGCTCCATCACGTCGTAGGTCTCCTCGTGGAGGCGGCCGGTGTCGAGGGTGAAGATGCGGAGCTTGGGTGCGTGCTTCGCGATGTGATCGATCACCACCACGTCCTCCGCTCCGAAGCTCGAGGCGAAGGCGACACGATCGCCGAAGGTTTGATAGGCCCAGGCGAGGAGCTCGCCCGCGCTCTTCGTTTCGAGCGCCTTCAGATCATCCAGGGATAGGGTCGGTGCCGGCATGTCGTCTCCTTCTTTGCTTTGGGGTTCGCGTGGGCTCTAACCGTGGGCTTCGGCGTCGCTGTGCGGGAGGAGGCCCGGCAGCGGGCTCCTTTCCGGATCAGCGCGCCAGGCCTCGAGCGCGATCGTGAGCGCACGCGCCTCGGCCAGGAATCGTGTCGTCTGCTCGATCAAGACGGGGAGTGGCTCGGGCCGGACCGGCTTC
>CAZZAH010000863.1:0-1690 GCA_964652115.1 uncultured bacterium
ATGACAACCGGGACTCCGTCGAATCGCTCGCGATGTTGCTTCGAATGCTCGGCCATTCGACGCATCTGGCCTACGACGGCCTCGAGGCCTATGAGTCGGCGGAGCGCGTTCGGCCGGAGCTGATCCTGCTCGACCTCGGCCTACCCAAGTTGAACGGCTATGAAGCCTGCCGGAAGATCCGCGAGCAGGAGTGGGGTCATCGCCCGATCATCGTCGCGCTCTCCGGTTGGGGACAGGATGCCGACCGTCGGAAGTCGGAGGAAGCGGGATTCGATCGCCACGTGGTGAAGCCGCTCGACTACAAACTGCTCCTGGACTTGCTGGCGTCGCTGCCGGACACGACGCAGGACTCCACCATTCACTCATGATCGGCGGCGCAACGACGCGGTGCGTTATCGCACCACGACCACCCGCTGCGCGGCTCGACTAGACGGCAGCGACAACCAGTAGACGCCGGAAGGAAGCGCGGCATCGAGCGTCAGGCGGATGCCGCGTCGCGCGTCGATCGACTCGCCATGCGCGCGTCCGGCCGCTCTCAAGCTCCAATCCGCGACCACGCGTCCGCCCGCATCGTTCAGCGTCACGCGGTCGGCATCTCGGCTGGCGGCATCTCGACCGCCGGCGGGAATCACGAACCAGAGCTGCCCACGCGCCGGGTTCGGCCACACGCGAAGCGGCGCGCTCCCAAGCGCGGGAACGTCGGACGGGCTGAGCTCCTCCACGGTTTGATCGATCGTGTAGATGTAGTCGAGCGTCTGCCCGCCATTCGCGTTGGCGGCGTTGCCCGCGAGGTAGAAGTGCGACGTTCCCGAACCCGCGTTCGGCGCGATCCAGAGAAGCTGCCACACGCCCGCGTCCTCGCCCGAGTGCGTGCCCGCGGCGCGGTGCTTCACGTAGTCACGAAGCGGCCCGGCGCCTTCCGACACCTGCACCTGAAGCGGATCGACCGGCGTGATGGTGCCGGCCTGCTCGAGGTTCGACTCGCGGATCGAGGTCAGCTCGAAGCCCCAGAGGTGCCGCTGTGGTTGCGTGATCGTGACCACGATCGGGTAGAGCGTTCCCGGTGCGTAGCGCGCGGGCAGGCCGGTGAGGTGGAGCTCGCCGGGGCCAGTGTTGACCGGGAAGCTGAAGTGGCACTCGGTGCAGTTCATCGACGCGGGCGGGTCGCTGCAGAAGCCGTCGGGCGGGCCCTCGAAGTACGCGGCGGCGGGGGTCGCCCCCGAGAAGATCGCGGCGACGAATCCCGCGAGGACCGTGGCGATCGGGGCAGCGCAGACGACGCGGGCGCGCGGGTGCATCGAAGTGAGCTCCTTGGTATGAGGTCGGCGCGGATGGTGGCATTGGATCAAGCGTCGAGCACGTCTGGTTTCAGTGAGGGGCGGGCTTGGGCGCGGTGAGGGCGGTGAAATTGCAGCGGTGGCCCGCCGGTGACGGATTTTCGACGCCCTGCGCCGAGGCCCGTGGTACCGGCAGGCCACACAGGATTTCTCCAATGCAAATCGCTGAGTTACGAACGGAGGCAGGATGACGATTCCGCGGCTACGACAACTCGCTACAAACTGGTCCTTGGGCGTCGGCTTCGTGGGAGTTCTCGCGTGCGCGGCCCTCGCGCCAGAATCTGCGCATGGCCGGAATCCACCGCCGGTACCTCTCCCGAGCGAACCGGCGGACACCGATGGGCAGGATGATG
>CAZZAH010000864.1:0-531 GCA_964652115.1 uncultured bacterium
TGTCAGCGGCACGAGGCGGAGATGGAAGCAGGTGGTTTGGAGCTGCCGGTCTGCGAGTCTTTCACGCATTCGCTCTCCGATGACGTTGAGGTGCGCCTAACCCTGCCGTACGAGGCGTATCAAGAATTTGAAATCGTATCGCGGGGCCGGGGGCGCGGAGTGGAAGGCCCCCCATCCTCTTCGACAGGGTCGCCGGGCGTCACTCCGGCCAGAAGCGAGAAGGTGGGAAGAAACGACCCGTGTCCCTGCGGCAGCGGCAAGAAGTACAAGCGCTGCTGCCTTCTCACGCGAGAGTCCGCGTCCGCATCACGCGATGCCGGTGGGGCGGAGGATCGCGGGGTCGAACCTTCGCCACTGCACGACCTCGATGAACGCCTCGTGGCGAGGATTGCCACCTACGCTGCCGGGCGCTTCGGCCCTGACTGGTTCCGTTCGGCGATCTCGCACTTCTTCAATCAGGATCCGGGCGCGCTGGCGGGACCATGGGCGCTTCACGGACACGCGATCGAGGGGAAGACGGTCGCCCAGTGG
>CAZZAH010000864.1:541-1689 GCA_964652115.1 uncultured bacterium
CCGCGCAAACCTCACCCTGGCCGAGAGCGCGTGGCTGGAGGCTCAACGCTCCTCATGGCTTTCGGTCTGGGAAGTCCAGGATGTCGATCCCGGTCGATCGGTGACCTTGCTCGATCTTCTTACCGGAGAGCGGCGCGTCGTTCAGGAAACGCTGGCGTCCCGTTCACTCGGCCCTCGCGATTCGGTCCTTGCTCGGGTCGTCGATTGCGAGGGCGTATCGGTCTTCTGCGGCCTGTATCCCCGGGCGCTACCGCCGCGAGAGGCCGCGTCGGTGGTTGCGCAAGCCCGCGGAAAGCTCCGCCGGAAGAACAACGTGCCGATCGATCGTCTGCGCGATCCTGCCATCGGCCGCTACCTCGGGAGTCGAACCGAGGCGGAGCTCGAACGCTCCGACGGCGCTGGCAAGGTGCGGCCCGCCCTGAAGAATTCCGACGGCGACGATCTTCTGATGGCGACCGATACCTACGCGTGCCGGCCGGCTGACATTCCCAAGATCGAGCAAGCCCTCCGCCGCGCGAACGACATCGTCGATGATGGCCGGCTCGCCCGGGGGGGGCGGGGGTTCACGATCCTTCGCACCGTAGGGGGCAAGCGCCCCGCCGACGGCGCGACCGTTCTCGGTCGGATCGAGCTCGAGCTCGGGAGCATGCGCGTCGAAACCAACTCGCTCCCGCGCGCGAACGCGGTCCGCCTGCGCCTGGAATCGTTGCTCGGCCCGCTCGTCGAACGACTCGGTCGCGCGCTCGACGATCCGGGCGAGCACATGGATGCTTCAAGCGGCGCAGCACCGCCACCTACGCCGCCTGAACTGCTCGCGCTCGTCGCGCAGTCGAAGGCGAAGCACTATTCCACATGGATCGACACCCCGCTCCCGGCGCTGGAAGGGCGCACTCCACGAGAGGCCGTGCGCTCCTCGCTCGGGCGGAAGCTCACCGACGTGCTGCTCAAGGAGATGGAATGGCGCGAGGCGCGGCAGCCGAAGGGCGAGCGGTTCGACTTCTCCGAGATTCGCGGGCAGCTGGGGCTGCACGACTAGAAGCTTTGGCTACCGAGGGCGGCGCTTGGGTCGTCGCCGGAATCCCTCACGGTCGCATGCTACCTTCCGGCAATGGATCCCCTCGCCGGTTCTCCCTGGAGCTCGCCGGAAA
>CAZZAH010000865.1:0-1687 GCA_964652115.1 uncultured bacterium
CCCTGATAATTCATGAAGCCCAGACATGCGAAAGCCTCTGTGTGATAGAAAGGCGTTATCGAGGCGCTTTTCCTTCAACCCAGAGGCTTTCGCGTGTCCAACCATACCACGACACCCTGTGCGCTGTTTCCTGATCTTTTCGATCGCCCGCTTGTGGCCACGTTCGATCGGCCGCGGACCAGCTCCGATGGGGGCGCCGTCCTGCTTCAAGCCGTCGAGCGGCAACTGGGCCTGATCGATGCCCTGGCTGGTCGGCTGCGCGACGAACGCCAAAGCGGCAAGGTCCGGCATGGGGTGCGGGAACTCATTACCCAACGGATCATGGGGCTGGCCTGCGGTTACCCCGACGGCAACGACGCCGCGCGACTCGCGAACGATCCGCTGCACAAGCTCCTGGCCGATCGTCATCCGATCGAGGATCCCGCGCTCGCTTCGCAGCCGACCCTTTCCCGCTTCGAGAACTCGGTCGATCGGAAGGATCTCTTCCGTCTGGCGGAAGCCCTGCTCGATCGGGTGGTCACTCATCACGGTCGACGACTGCGGCACAAGGCGCGGCTCATCACGATCGACCTCGACGCGACCGACGATCAAACTCACGGCGGACAGCAGCTCTCGTTCTTTAACACCCACTACGATGGGCACTGCTACTTGCCCTTGCTCGGCTTCCTCACCTTCGATCACGAGCCCGAGCAGTATCTCTTCGCCGCGATCCTTCGGGCCGGCAACGCCGCGGGCCAGCTCGGCACGATCGGACTTCTTCGTCGCCTGCTGCCGCGACTGCGTCGAGCCTTTCCGCACGCTCATCTGCGCGTTCGCCTCGACGGCGGGTTCAGCGGGCCGGAGATCTTGGAGTTTCTCGAGGCGCAACCCGGGCTCACCTACGTCATCGGACTCGCCAAAAACGCGGTGTTGGTGCGAGCTGCCGAGCACTTCTTGCCGGAGGCTTGGGCCCAGTCGCTTCAGAGCGAACAGTCGGAGCGGGTCTACGGCGAATGCTTCTACCAAGCGGGCAGTTGGCGGAAGGACCGGCGCGTCATCATCAAGGCCGAAGTGGTACGCAACGGCGATCGCTCGCTTCGGGACAACCCGCGCTTCGTGGTCACCAACATCCCGCGGCGCGGACCGCGCTGGCTCTACCAGCGGAGCTACTGTCCGCGCGGGGACAGCGAGAACCGGATCAAGGAACTCAAGGCTGACTTGGCGCTCGATCGCACCAGTTGCTCGAGCTTCTGGGCGAACCAGTTCCGGGTGCTGCTCACCGCCGCAGCCTACGTTCTCTTGCAGGAGCTCCGTCGGCACTCCGAGGAGAAGGGCAAAGCCCGGCCACGAGTCTCGACCCTGCGTGATCGCTTCCTCAAGATCGGAGTCGAGGTCGTGGTCTCGGTCCGACGCATCGTGCTGCACTTCCCCGAGAGCTTCCCGTTCCGCGATGCCTGGACGAAGCTCGCGTGCAAACTCGGCGCCAGCTCGCCCTGAGTCGATCGCGCTTCGGTTATACATCGCTTCCATCGCGCCTCTGGTCTTCGGAACGGCGAAGCCTGCCCAAGGAAGCATCTCGCGGCGGGAAGAGCCGTGCGATCCCTCCAGAGGAGGGGCTCAAGCCACGTCCAAGGCCCTTCGCGGCTCGAACTCTGGGGTCAGCACCGGCAAAATCCGCCGGTCACGCCAAGTTCGTGAATCATCCAGG
>CAZZAH010000866.1:0-1685 GCA_964652115.1 uncultured bacterium
AATGCGTCCGACGCTCACGGAGTTGCCGAAGAGATGAGCGCCGACGATCACGTCATCGAACCCATCGCCGTTGACGTCGCCGGCACGCGCGACCGACTGACCGTAGTGGTCACCCGACTGCGTGCCTTGCGTGATCCACGCGGGCGTCACCGCCGCGCTCACCGTCGCGCAGGTACCGACTGCCATCAGGGACGCGAAGGTTAAGCCGAGGATCGAGCGCGGTCCGGGATTACGAGTCACCATCACTCTGAAGTCCATTCTCCCCTCCTCCCTTTGGATGTGCGCGTAAAAGGATAGTCCCGGGCACTCGAGGCGTCGATCGCTATCTCGAGCGAAGGAGGCGGCGCGCTCAGACGAGAAGGAGGCCCATGACATGCTCGTCGACGTAACGGTCCTCGCCGTCTCGTTTGTAGAAGGCGCGTAGCGTTCCTTCGATCTCGAAGCCGAGCTTTCGATAGAAGCGGATCGCGCGCGGGTTGTCGCTTTCGACGAAGAGCTCGACGCGTCGGACGCCGGCCGAACGTAAGCAGGCGATCGCCTCCTCGAGCATTGGCGTGGCAATGCCGGTGCCGTGCAGGTCCGGGCGGACGGCGACCGCCCCGAGACAGGCGACGTGGCTCGCTCGCCCGGCGTATCGAACCGCCTCGTAGAAGCCGACGATCTCGCCCGCCCTCTCGACCACGAACATCGATTGCCGCCCCAGCATCTCCTCGAAGATCGGACGGAAGGCGTCGAGCGGCATCGGGTCATAGGCGAGGTAGGGACTGACCCGCTCATGTGTATAGATGGCGTGGATCGCTTCGAGGTCTTGGGGACGGACAGAGCGTCGCATGCGCCTCCTCGCGCCCCGCGAGCGCGGGACGACTTGCGCGGAGACCCTAGCGCGAACGTCGCGGAGGACAGAAGAACGAACGATCCAAGCTCGGCGATTCCTCGCGTACACCTAATCGGCGATGAACAGTTGCCCAAGGCTCCCGTCCCAACGCACACTCATCGGGCGAAGCTCTTCGCCGGTCGCCTCCAGCCCCTCGGGGCAGAGGCGATGAGCCAGCACTAAACGCGAACGTGAATCGAGCCGCGCGAGTCCCCCGCGCGCTCCAAATACCCGCGCACTTTTCCACGGACGTGATCTGTTCGGGAGGACAATCCATGGCGGCGAGACGCCTCGCACCGCTCCTTTTGCTCCTTGCCTGCGTCGCTTTGCTCTTCGGCACCGCCTCGCGCGCGTCGGCGCAGTTCACCATCACCGCATCGGCGGGAGCTGGCGGCTCAATCACGCCGAGCGGCGTCGTGAGCGTGGACGGTGGCGCGGATCAATCGTTCGCGATCATTGCCGACCCCGGTCATCACATCGTCGATGTGCTGGTCGACGGCGCGTCGGTCGGCCCCGTCTCGAGCCATGACTTCCTCGCTGTCACCGCCGATCACACGATCGAAGCTTCGTTCGCGATCGACACGCACACCATCACCGCCTCGGCGGACCCGGGAGGCTCGATCACCCCCAGCGGCGACGTGAGCGTGGACGACGGCGCGGATCAGTCGTTCACGATCGCTTCTGACCCCGGCCATCACATTGTCGACGTGCTCGTCGACGGAGCGTCCGTCGGCCCCCTCGCGAGCAAAGAATTCATCGGCGTCACCGCCGATCAAACGATCGAAGCCAACTTCAGAAACGAAGCCCAAAC
>CAZZAH010000867.1:0-1685 GCA_964652115.1 uncultured bacterium
GCCGGATCAGCTCCTCGAAGATCGACCCCATCACGTGGTTCGGAACCACGGAAGGATGCAGGTGTCTGGCGTCAATTAGATTTGCGGGTTGGCGACAATTAGAACTGCGGGTCGGGTCGCCGTTCCCGATGCCACGGGCCGAGTGGCCCGCGCGCTGTTGACACGGTCGTTTTCGGCTTCGGTTCTCCTTCAGGCGGCCGCGGTGGCCGCGGGGCGGTGCCGCTCGCGAGCCTTCTCGGCGCGGTAGCTCTCCATGTTGAGTTCCAGGATGACTGCGTGGTGGACGACGCGGTCGATGGCGGCTGCGGTCGTCATGGGGTCCTTGAAGATCTGGTCCCATTTGCTGAAGACGAGGTTGGTCGTGATGAGGACGGACTTCCTCTCGTAGCGCTCGGCCAGGAAGGTGAAGAGGACCTCCATCTCCTCACGGCTCTGCTGGACGTATCCGATGTCGTCGAGGAGTACCGCGTCGAAGCGGTCGAGGCGGCGGAGCTCGCCTGGAAGCTTGAGATCCCGCTTGGCTGCGAGGAGCTTCTGGACGAGATGGAAGGCTTTGACGTAGAGCACGGGACGGCCCTGGCGGGCGAGCTCTTGGCCGAGCGCGCAGAGCAGGTGCGTCTTGCCGGTGCCGGGGTTTCCGAATGCCAGGACGTTCTCGGCCCGATCCAGAAAAGCGCCGTCTTTGAGGGCGTTGAAGCTCGACCGGGTCTTGGGCGAGAGACGGCTGAGGTCGAAAGTGGCGAGGTTCTTCTCGGAGGGCAGCTGAGAGTCGTCCAGCAGACGCCGGACGCGCCTCTCCGAGCGCTCCTGAGCCTCGAGCTTGGCCAGAGCGAGCAGGTAGGCGGGGTGCGTCAGGCCTTCGCGCGCGGCCTGCTCGCCGGCCGCGGCGTAGTCCCTGGCAAACGTCGGCAGCTTGAAGGACTTGAGAAGCATCGCGAGGGTCTCTTCACTCGCGGGCTTCACGCAGCCACCCCCTCGATGCAAAGGTCGTAGGCGGAGAGGTCGACCTCTCGGACCTCGCACTCGGGCACCACGATCGCAACGGCCTTCGTGGCCTTGAGCACGGCGTCGTAGCCCGTCAGCTCGCTCTTCTCCAAAAGCAAGCTCAAGACCTCTTCGACGCCGCTCTCGGTCGTCGTGGCGGCCAGATACAGGATCCTCACGTATTCGGCGTCGGCCCTCTCGCCGAGGGCGCTGTCGAGTGCGTCGTAGGCTCGTCGGTAAGTCACCGTCGGGAAGAGCGCTTCGCGGTAGCGGTACCTTCGGAAAGCTCCGGGCTTCCTCACGAGCGAGAAGGCAACATGCCGATAGTCCACCCGCGCGTTGCCCGTCCCGCGCAGCCGCTCCATCCGGCACACACTCTCGCCCGCGTAGAAAACCTCCACGGTCTCGGCGTAAAGCCTCGCCTCGACGTCCTCGCCCATCAGGCGAGACGGCACCGAGTACGTGTTCTTGCCGGCGCGCATCGTCGCGAACGGGCCCACGTGCACGCGCTCCGCGCGGTACTCGGCCAGACGCACCCCCGGCAGATCGCTCATCAAGGCCAGCTCCTCGGCGAGCTTGCCGTGCCTCCCACGGTTGCGCCCCGCGACCACCTTCGCGATGAAGCCTTCGTACTCCGGCCGCTCCCCGAATTCGCGACTTCCGCGTAGCAATAGAGCCTGCTCCAGGGCCCTCTTGAGCCG
>CAZZAH010000868.1:0-1682 GCA_964652115.1 uncultured bacterium
GGCAGCTTTTACCTGAACGACTCGGGAGTTGGCGGGGACTCCGCATCTTCGGACGGGGTGTACTCCGCGGAAGTTGACCTCGCCTCTTTCGGGATTGCCCCTTCGGAGATGATGGAGCTTCAGTGCCGGGCAACGGGACCCACAAGCGGAGGAGGTTCCGTCGACCGGTCGGTCCGTACGCGGGTCTTCACACAGAGCCGCCCGGACTTGCACATCGCCGACGAACTTCTTGTTCTGATGCCAAGCGACGTGAATGAGGAAGACCAGGTCGTTGCGCGGTTGACTGTACAGAATCTCGGGACGGCCGAGGCGTCGTCCGCCATCGTTCGGTTCTACGACGGTGTAGGCGGACCTCAGTTCGCGGCGCGCGAGATTCACAGTCTGGCACCCGGCGCGTCTGCTGTGGTGGAGGCGCCGTGGTCCGTGCGTCGAGCTCAGAAGCGCTACCAGATCCTCTGCGACGTGTCCGTTTCCGATGGGATCTCGGAGAGCAATGGAAACGACGATCGCGCGCGCGGAACGCTCAACATCCTCGGCGTGGAGGATCCGCCTCCTCTGTGCGCGATAGGGGAATCGGTAGTTCTGCCCACACAATGGGACCTCGCGTGGCGAGATGAGGACGGGGGAACTATTCGATTCTACCTGTCCGCCGCCAGCGAATTCGGCCTCCATGATCTGGCGAGCCCGCTGCTCCTCAATGGGACGGTCGCGCCCGAGGGAGACCCCGTCTACCTGCCCGAGTTCGATGGCCTCCCAGGAGAAGTCATGGTGCTGCGGTTCGATCGGGGCGCGGCAGTGCGCTCGCTCGGAAACGTCCAAGACGGTCAGAGATTCGTCACGCTGGAAGGTGGGCTGCTCGGTGGACGTTGCGTGAACGCGAGAGCGGTGATCGATATCGTCGGGACGCAGTTCACCTCCGATGTGCCCGCCGATCCGGTCTCGCGGGAAGGCTTGGCGCTCTCGATGCCGACGGTGTGGCGCGACGGCGACACGCAGATCATCAAGCTTGCAACCCCACGACGCCAGAAGGTCGAAGTGGGAATGTTCGACCTGTCAGGTCGCAGGGTGCTGCGCCTCTTCGAGCGCGAGTTCGCTGCCGGAGACAGTGAAGTGCCGGTCACCCGGAAGCAGCTGAGCCGATTGGCCTCTGGTGTGTATTTCCTGGAAGCCCGGGCCGGAGCGTTTCGCGCCTCGCGTCGTGTCTTAATCTTGCGCTGAGGAGGCTGAAGTGTCTCGTATCACGATAACGTGGACGCTCGCGATGCTGGGTATTAGTGCATCGGGGGTCAGGGCCGCATCCTTCAGTTTGGCGGACACGTTCTATCCTTCCTACGGGCGAGCGGTCCACCTGAATCAATCGAATGAGTGGCTGGGTGAACGCCCCGATTCGTACGACGGCCTATCCCTGCCGGCACATCTACTTCCCGGCCGTATCGCCACTCTGATCGTTCGCACGAACGTCGGTGCGCTCTTTCATTCTGGCGACTATGAGTTTCTGAGTTGTTGGATCGACTGGAACCAGGACCGTGTCTGGACGGAATCGGAGCGGGTCGTCGAGTATTTCGATCACTGGTTCGAACCGGGCCTGCACACGTGGAGCGCCAGCATCGATGTTCCCAACGATGCGTTGATCGGGGAGACGTGGGCTCGCACTCGATTCGGGTTTGACGGCAGAACAGCGC
>CAZZAH010000869.1:0-1680 GCA_964652115.1 uncultured bacterium
GCGCTTCTCGACCGAAGACCGCGCGTCGGGCGAGCGCGCGATCACGCACTACGAGTCGGAGGAGAAGCTTCGCGGCGCGACGCTGATCCTGGCGAGGCTGGAGACCGGACGACGAAACCAGATCCGCGCGCACTTCGCCGAGGCGGGGCATCCGGTGCTCGGTGATCAGCGTTATCGACCCGAGCTCGCGCGACACGCGGCGTGGACGTACCCGCGGCTCGCGCTGCACGCCGCGACCTTGGGCTTCGTTCATCCATCGACCGGCGAGTCGCTCCGTTTCGATTCGCCTCTGCCGCGCGAGTTCACTGCTTTCCTTCGCGCGGTCGGATCCGCCCGCCGCGCTTGACCGGCCTCGATCGCTCCGTTACACCTTCAAATGGTCGCGATCCCGCCGCGTGCCGGTGCGGCGAAACCTTCCCTCAGGAGTTCCAATGCCCAAACGTCCACTCACGATCGACGACCTCTGGACCCTGCCGCGCGTCGGCGCGCCGGTTCCTCTTCCCTCCGGTGCGGAAGTGATCGTTCCGGTGACGACCTACTCGATGGAGGCGAATCGCGGAGCGACGCGCCTCTACCTCGTGCCGAGCGATGCGAAGGACGCGGGTCAAGGCGGCCCAAACGATCGCGCTCGTGCGCTGACCGCGGCCGACAGCTCGAGCAATCAGGTCGTGGTCAGCCCGGATGGCGCGAGCATCGCGTTCGTCCGCGTTCCGGGCAGTGGCAGCAAGGACGCGAAGCACGCGACGGTGCCGCAGCTTTACCTGCTCGCGCTCGACGGCGGTGAAGCGAAGCGTTTGACCGACCTGCCGCTCGGCGTGTCGGATCCGCAGTGGTTTCCCGATGGCTCGCGCCTCGCGTTTCTCTCGCCGATCCACCCGAGCGCGCCGACCCCGGAAGCGACGGCGGAGCACGAGAAGACGCAGGCTGCCGATCCGGTGCAAGCGTGGGTGACCGAGGATCGCGTCTATCGCTTCTGGGATCGCTGGCTCACGCGCGAGGCGCCGCATCACATCTTCGTCCTGGATCTGGCGAGCGGCGAGATCTCCGACCTGATGCCGCGCTCGGGACGTCGCTTCGACCTGATGGATCCTTGCGGGCAGTACCGCGTCGCGCCGGACGGCAAGGAGATCGTCTTCTCCGCCGATCGCTCGAAACCGCCGCACAGTCCGCTGATCGCGGGCGTGTTCGTGATGAAGCTGTCGCGAGCGGGTCAGTCATCAGCGGCGAACTGCATCACCGACAAGCTTCCGTCGCACGCCAGCAGTCCGATCTACTCGCCCGACGGCGCGTGGATCGTGTACGGCTTCCAGCTTCGTCATGATTTCTACGCCGACCGCGTGCGCATCGCGGCCTACGAGCGCCGCACGCGCCGTCACGTCGTGCTGACCGAGGAGTGGGACTACTCACCGCACAGTTGGACCTTCGGCGACGATGGCAAGACCCTCTACCTCCACGCGGAGCACCGGGGGAGCAACGGCATCTTCGCGCTCGACTTCGCGAGTGCTCTGCGCCGGCCGGGCAAGGCATTGCCGGAGCGCCTCGCAAGCGGCTTCGGTTACTCGGCGCCGCGCATCGCCGGCGGACGTCTCTTTGTCAGCCGCTCGAGCCTGAGCGAGCCGGCCGAGGTCGGCAGCCTCGATCTAAACGGCAAGCGATGGATACGACACACCGCCTTTACCA
>CAZZAH010000870.1:0-1670 GCA_964652115.1 uncultured bacterium
CCGACGTCGAGGCGTGGGTGCGCGAGCCCGAAGCACGTCCGGGCGCCTTCGACCTCGTGGTGGTCGACCCGCCGCGCGCCGGCCTCCATCCCAAGGCGATGAAGGGGATGATCGCGCTCGGCGCGCCCGCGCTGCTCTACGTCTCGTGCAATCCGTCGACCTTGGCCCGGGACGTCGCGCTGCTTCGCGAAGCCGACTACGAAGCGCGCGAGCTTCAGATCGTCGATCTCTTCCCGCATACGGCGCACGTCGAGTCGATCGTCCGCTTCGAGCGCACATAAAAGCCGAGAGGCGAGGAAGGCGGGCCTACGGCACCGTCCTCCCCCGCCTCGTCGGTGGGTAAGCTCGCGGAAGCGCTACTTCAGAAGAAGCATCTTCTTCGTCAGCTCCTTCGCGCCGTTCGAGACCTTGTAGTAGTAGACGCCGGCGCCGACCGAACGACCGCCGTTGTCCTTCGCGTCCCACTGGACGGAGTGGACGCCGGCCGTCTGATCACCCTGCGCCACGGTCCGAACGAGCCGCCCGGAAGCGTCGAACACCTCGACCCGCACCGAGCCGTTCTGCGGCAGGGCGAAGGTGATGTTCGTCGAGCCGTGGAACGGGTTCGGACGGTTCTGCTCGATCGCGAAGCGCGCCGGCAGCGTGGTCTCTTCGACGCCGACCGAGGTGCAGGTGGTGTGGCGCACCACGATGTCGTCGACCGCCGCCTCAACCAGCGAGCTGTTGAAGTCGGACGCCTGCACGCGGAAGCGCATCTGATTCGTGAAGGGGACCTCGGTGCTGGTGAAGTACGAGCGGTACTTGTTCCAGGCGTTCGAGTCCTTGCCGTAGACCTTGATCACGTCGGTCCAGCTGGTGCCGTTGTTGTTCGAGACCGAAACGCGGAGCGTGTCGTCGACCACCACCTCGTTGGCGAAGAAGGCCCAGATCTCCACCTTGCCGGTGCCGGAAGCACCCGACCAATCGAAGGTCGGCGAGAGGATCGTGGTCCGACCGCCGTCGACGTCGTGGTTCTGGTAGAAGCCGCCCGAGCCGTCGGTCACGAAGCAGAGGACGCCAGGGGTCGGCGTGTGATCATCCTCGGGCTGCACGCTCTCACCGGTATTGGTGTTGGTCTTGCCGACCGGATCGACGCGCTGCCAGATGCCGTCGGTGGCGGCGTCGCCCGGCGCGCCGATCGTCCAACCGGTGTTGGTCTCGAAGGTGTCGTTGAGCGAGGTGACCGAGGAGCCCGTCATGAAGATGTTCACGTTCTTGAGCGGGGCGCGAGCCGGCTCCGTGCCGGTGATGCCGACGTCAGTCTGCGCGAAGAGGTAGTAGTAGACCAGTCCGCCGCAGGGCTGCGCCGGGATGTTCGCGCGGTACTCGTTCGGGTTGCCGGTCGCGGTCATCTGAACGCTGCTCCAGGTCTGCCCGCGGTTGAGCGAGTAGAAGCACTGGATCGAGCTCGCGACCAGGTTGCCCGCGCTGACCGACTGCACCAGGCTCGTCACCTGGTACGGCGTCACCGTGCTGGTCTGATCGTCGAGCGCGGTGTGCGTGAACTGGATGTACTTGGTGATGTTCGGGCAGGGCAGGTTGTGCGCGGCGAAGGCGTCGCAGATGTCGTAGTAGTGCGGCGTGCCGTCGGCGACGTCGCCGTTGTTGTCGTCGTTCAGCAGAAGCTTCGA
>CAZZAH010000871.1:0-1663 GCA_964652115.1 uncultured bacterium
CGGTCACGAGCTCAGGATAGCCACGTCCGCCGGTTACGGCTCCGAGAACATCGAGCGGACCGCTCCTCGTCAGCAGAAGATGGTGACCGGCGCCCAGGAGGTGGGCACTTTGAGGAACGAGCTTCCTCGCCGGTTGCTCGCGGTAGTGTGCGCCCAACTCGCCGAGTGCCGCGAGCAGCCGCCGGACATTCTCGGGATCGCGGGAGTGAACGATGTCGAGGTCGAAGGTGGTGATCGGAGCGCCCTGGAGAACGGCCGCGACGCCACCGATCACGATGAAGTCCACGCCGCGCTGCGCGAGGGCAAGCAGGACGGCTTGAAGATCAGTCTCCGCGTTTGCCATCGCGCAGCCGCTCGAGGGAACGAATGGTGCCCTGAAGTACCTGCAGACGTTCCGCGGGTGTCAGCCCCAGCATCCATCGGATCAAGGTCAAATCCACACCATCGTCCGAGTGAGTCGGTGGCGTGGAGGAAGCCGAGTCTCCATCGACTGCCGTCTTCCCGCGCTCTGGCTCGTTCATCCGCATTTCCCCGCCCCGAAGTGCATCCGCGCTCCTGAGGTGAATGGTATGCGCCCTCAGCCGGGCGAGGCAACTCCGCGCCCAGCCGCGCGCGAGTGCAGCTCGGCTGTCGCCTTGCCCCGACCGCGAGCGCACCCTAGGATCGGTCGGGTGAGTCAGAGCACCTACAGCCCGCGTTGGACCTGGAATCGCTACGCGCGGACGATCGCGCGCGCGCCCGGCTCGCCCGAGCTCGAGCGTCTTCATCGCGAGCTGCAGGACATCAATCCCGAGCGCACGCCGATCGATCCCAAGCTGGAAGGCACGCTCGAGCATCTCTCGCGTTACCTGCTCGCGCGCGCGCTGGTGCAAGGGAAGCGCGTGATCGACGGCGGCTGCGGCTACGGTTACGGCTCGCTTCTCTTCGAGAGCTGGGGCGCGCGCTCGGTTCTCGCGCTCGACTACGATCGCTTCGCGCTCGACCGAATCCCGCGCGACCGTCCGGCCATCGATCGGTTGAACGCGAGCCTCTCCGCGCTGCCGCTGCCCGCGCGCTCGATTGATGTGATGATTACCTTCGAGGTAATCGAGCATCTCGCCGAGCCGGAGCTGTTCCTCGAGGAGGCGCGGCGCGTGCTTTCGCCCGAGGGCATCCTCCTGATCTCGACCCCGAACCGCGATCTCGTGTCGCCGGGGTGGAGCCTGCCGCCCAATCGCTTTCATCTCCGCGAGTGGAGCGCCACGGAGTTCGCGGCCATGCTGCGCGCGGTCTTTCCGCGCGTGGTGCTACGCGGTCAGATCCCGGGGAAGAAGCTGATCGAGCGTCGTGAGTCGGGGCGGAAGGCGCGCAAGCTCGCGATTCAGATCGAGCGCGCGATCGGCCTCGATCCTCGCGGGCTGATCCCATCCGGCGTTCGTTCGCTCAGCCATCGAGGCAAGCGAGCCGGCGCCATCAACGAGAAGACGGCGGAGGCATCGCCGGCCGCGTTGCCCTCGCCGTCCGATCTTGAATCGCGCGTCCGCTCCCTCGTGCAGCTAGGCCTTTCGGCCGGAGGTCCCGAGCTCGACGGCCTCTTTCGCTACGGTCCGGCCGAGGATGGAGAGCAGAGCGTCGCTTGGTGCAGCATCGCGGGCGACGTCGAGTCGGCGTCGTCCGCGAGGTA
>CAZZAH010000872.1:0-1661 GCA_964652115.1 uncultured bacterium
CGCCGAGTGACCGATGGACGACCGGAGGCGATGACCTTCTTCGTGGCCGATCATTGTCACCCGCAGACGATCGCGGTTGTACAGACGCGCGCGAAGCACCTCGGTTACACAGTCGTGGTCGGTCCATACGACACGCATCAGTTCGACTCGTCGACCTTCGGCTGCTTGATTCAGTATCCGGCGACCGATGGTTCGGTGCCGGACCTCGCGGCCTTCATCGCGAAGGCGCGGTCCGCCGGCGCGATCGTGACGGTGGCGAGCGATCTCCTCGCCCTCTGCCTCCTGCAGCCGCCGGGCGAGCTCGGCGCCGACATCGTGATCGGCAACTCGCAGCGCTTCGGCGTGCCGCTCGGCTACGGTGGACCGCACGCCGCGTTCATGGCGGTGCGCGAGGCCCACGCGCGAAAGATGCCGGGACGCATGATCGGCATCTCGCGCGACAGCTCGGGACGCCCGGCGCTTCGCATGGCGCTCCAGACGCGCGAACAGCATATCCGGCGGGAGAAGGCGACGAGCAACATCTGCACGGCGCAGGTGCTCCTGGCCGTGGCCGCCTCGATGTATGCGGTCTATCACGGACCGGAAGGACTGCGCCGCATCGCGCGGCGTGTTGCCACACTGACCGAGGTGTTGGCCACGGGCGTGCAGACCCTGGGTCACACGCAGCGGAACGAACACTACTTCGACACGCTCCGCATCACGCCGAAGGGCCGCACGACCGACGACGTGTTAAAGGCGGCGCTCGAGCGCGGCATCAACCTTCGTCGCTTCGACAACGGCGACATCGGCGTCGCGTTCGACGAGACGGTTGGACCGAAGGACGTCACCGATCTGCTCGAGGCCTTCGGCGCCAAGCCGCAGCAGTTCGACATCGCGAAGATGGCGGCGGCCGCAAGGTCCGACTTCCCCGCCGCGGTCGCGCGCACGAGCGACTTCCTCCGCGAGCCGGTCTTCCATGCGTATCGCACCGAGACCGAAATCCAGCGCTACATGAAGCGCCTCGAGTCGCGCGACCTCTCGCTCACGAGCGCCATGATTCCGCTCGGCTCCTGCACGATGAAGCTGAACGCGGCCGCCGAGATGCGCGCGATGACCATCCCGGGCTTCGCGTTCCTTCATCCCTTCGTGCCGCTCGATCAGGCCGCCGGCTATCAGGAGATGATCAAGCGGCTCGAAGGCTGGCTCTCCGAGATCACCGGCTTCGCGGGCTGCTCGCTTCAGCCCAACGCCGGTTCGCAGGGCGAGTACGCGGGGTTGCTCGTCATTCGCGCGTGGCAGGAGGACCGCGGGCAAGGCCATCGGGACATCTGCCTCATCCCGACCTCCGCTCACGGCACCAACCCGGCGAGCGCCGTGCTAGCCGGCCTCACGGTCGTCGCGGTCGCGTGCGACTCCGATGGCAACGTCGACCTCGGTGATCTGAAGAAGAAGGCGGAACAGCACAAGGACAAGCTCGCCGCGATGATGATCACCTATCCCTCGACCCACGGCGTGTTCGAGGAGGCGATCAAGGAGATCATCGCGACCGTGCATCAGTTCGGCGGGCAGGTCTACTTCGACGGCGCCAACATGAACGCGATGGTCGGCCTCTGCCGGCCGGGCGACATCGGCGCCGACGTCTGCCACCTCAACCTGCACAAGACCTTCTGCATCCCGCACGG
>CAZZAH010000873.1:0-1656 GCA_964652115.1 uncultured bacterium
GTGTCGAAGTGCCCGCCCGCGTAGACCAGCGAACCCGAGATCGCGAGCGCGCTCACGCCGTAGGGGAAGGGCCCGCCGCCGACGTTGGGATTCCAGGCCGTCGCCTCTCCCGTCGTGAGGTCGATCGCCGCGAGGTTGTTCCTGGTGACGCCGCCCAAACCGGAGCCGCCGACGAAGAGCTTGCCCGCGCCCCAGCCGAGGCAGCTCACCGATGACGCGGTCGGCGCCCACGAAGTCGGCGCGCCGCTCGTCGCATCCACCGCGGCGATCTGGATCCTCGATTGGCCTCCCACCGCGGTGAAGTCGCCTGCGATGTAGACCGTCGATCCGGCGGCGACGATCGATTGCACGTCGGGAAAGTCGGTGCCGGTGACGTTGGGATTCCACGAGGTCGGCACTCCGGTCGCGAGGTCGATCTGCGCGAGCAGGCTCCGCGTCTGTCCACCGATCGAGGTGAAGTCGCCGCCGATGTAGGCGGTCGAACCGGAGATCGTCATGCAGTAGAGGGTGCCGTTCGAGTTCGGGTCCCACGAGGTCAGCGCGCCGGTGCTCGTGTCAAAGGCGGCGAGCCGATTGCGCGGCTCCCCGGCGATGGTGGTGAACAAGCCGCCGACGTAGAGGGTCGAACCGACCAACGCGTAAGGCGTGGCGTATTGACTCGGGTTTGGATCCCATGCGTTGACGGAGCCTGTGGTCGCGTCGAGCGAGGCGATGTAGCGGCGATTCTGTCCGCCGATGCGCGTGAAGGTGCCGCTGACGTAGACGGTGTTTCCATCGACCAGGATAGTGCTGACGTTCCCGTTGGTCACGCCAGCACCGCTCGGATTCCAGCTCGTCGGAACGCCCGTGTCCCGATCGAGTGCCGCGATGTTAGTGCGCGACTGGCCGCCGATGGTGACGAACGATCCTCCCACGTAGACGATCGAACCGCTGACCGTGATCTCGTACACCACCTGGTTGACGTCAGGATTCCACGACGAGAGCGTGCCGTCGGCCAGGATGTGCGCGAGATGATTTCGCGTCACGTCATTGACCGAGGTGAAGGTCCCGCCGATGTACCAGCCGCCCGCGCCGTCGGGCTCGGCGTCGCGCACGATGCCGCCGATCTTGGCGAAGGGGAGCCGCACCTTGCCGGTCGCGAGGTCGAGCTCCGCTCCCGATCCGATGTTCGGGCTCACGCGGTTGAAGACTCCGCCGACGTAGAGAGTGTTTCCGTTTCGGGCGATGGCCCGAACCTCACCGTTCGGGACCCAGAGCAGAGGATCGGCGCTTTGGGAGTAGGCGTTGGCCGCGCATACGACGGATGCGGCAGCGCACACGAGCAGAACCCGGGTTGGATGCATGGGCACCTCCGAGCAGTCGGCGAAGCGGGGGGTACGCCCGGAGTGGGCGGTGCGCTGCGATCCAGGATAGAGAGGCGCGGAGCGAAGATCAACTCGTGGCGTTGCCCTGCCTGCGGTGCCCCGGCGCGGAAGCGGTCTTCGTGGCGAGATGCGTAGCTCAGTCGGTCCTAGGGCGAGCTCGAATCAACCCCGCGGCCGGCCCGCTCGCGCTCGAGCCGCGCCGCCATCGCGTAGACGAGGAACCACCGATCGAGCGACGGCCCGTCGGTCTGGTAGACGTTGTCGCCGTAGAAGAAGTCGCACACGACCTCGC
>CAZZAH010000874.1:0-1650 GCA_964652115.1 uncultured bacterium
CCAGGTCCAACGCGGGCTGTAGGTGCTCTGATTCACCCGGCCGATCCTAGGGCGCGCTCGCGGTCGGGGCAAGGCGGCAGCGGTGCGGCACCTCGCGGTCGGCTGGGCACGGAGTTGCCTCGCCCAGCAAAGGGCGCATACCATCCGACCTCAGGAGTGCGGGTGGCATTTCAGGGCGAGGCAATGCTGATGAACGAGCCAGAGCGCGGGAAGATGGCAGTCGATGGAGAGTCGGCTTCCTCCACGCCACCGACTCACTCAGAGGACGGCGTCGACCTGACGCTGATCCGATGGATGCTTGGGCTCACGCCTGCTGAGCGGCTGCAAGTACTCCAAGGGACCATTCGTTCCCTCGAACGGCTCCGCAATGGCAAACGCGGAGACTGACCTCCAAGCCGTTCTACTCGCTCTCGCTGAGCGCGACGTGGACTTCATCGTGATCGGTGGCGTCGCCGCCGTTCTCCAGGGCGCTCCGATCGCCACCTTCGACCTCGACATCGTTCACTCCCGCGATCCCGAGAATGTTGAGCGGCTGCTCACGGCGCTCACCGAGTTGGGCGCACACTACCGTGAGCAACCGGCGCGGAAGCTCGCTCCTCAAAGCGCCTACCTCATGGGCGCCGGTCAGCATCTTCTGTTGACGAGGAGCGGTCCCCTCGATGTTCTCGGAGCTGTAATCGGCGGGCGTGGCTATCCCGAGCTCGTGACCGCGACGCTTAGCCTGGAGATCTCGCCCGGGCTCACCGTCCGGGTGCTTGACCTCGCCACGGTGATCGCGCTGAAAGAGGAGCTCGGCGGCGAGAAAGATCGGGCGGTGCTTCCTGTCCTCCGGCGAACGCTCGAGGAACGCGATCGCCACGACTGAGCAGGCGCCCCGCTCGGCGTGACACGGTCACCTTTGCTATCCCCGCTAGACGATCAGTCGCGAAGCAACGTGATTCGCCCGCGCGCCAGGACGTGCCCGTTGGTCGCGCGGAGGAAGTAGACGCCCGCGCTGACGGTGGCTCCGCGATCATCGCGCCCGTCCCAGCTACGTGTGATCACGTCGCCCGCCGTCACATCGCCCTCGAACACGCGGCGCACGAGGCGGCCCTGCGCGTCGATCACGAGGATGCTCAACGCGCCATGCTCCACCGCGGTGAACGCGATCTCGGGCGTCGAGCCGACCGAGCCGCGCACGCGGAGTGGGAAGGCCGCGCGCGAGCCGCCGTCGACCGAAGTCGGGTGCGCGATGCGCGCGCGAACGATCGTGCTTCGATAGCCGCCCGAGATGAATCCGTCGGGCAGAGCGAAGACGGTCTCCGCCCCCTGGTGGTTCGGCACCGAGAGCGATGACCAGGTCGCTCCGGCGTCGGTCGTCTCGAGCACGGTCGAGAGCTGGCCGAACTGGAATGCCTCAGCGACATAGCCTCGCGTCTGATCGGCGAAGGAGAAGCGGGTCGCTCGGTCGGACGAGAGGAGCGTCCAACTTGTGCCGCCGTTCGTGGTGCGGAAGAGGCCGGGCGAGGCTTGTCCGGTCGTCGCCACTGCATTCTGCGTGTCGAACCAGTAGGTGTCGGCCACGGACGCGCTCAATCCGGAGGTGCCGATCGAGTGCCAGGTCGAGCCGGCGTTGGTCTGTGACTCCCTGATCGGAACCAGGGCCCAGCT
>CAZZAH010000875.1:0-1650 GCA_964652115.1 uncultured bacterium
CGCCCGCTGTTTACGACGCGCTCGCCCTCCGCGTCGACCGCACCCCCGGTCAGGATCACCACTCGATCGAGCAGTGCCGGGCTCATGTCGCCGAGCCAGTCGAGGAAGAGCGCGCCCGAACCGTCGGGCAGGGTCAGATCGAGCAGGATCAGCCCGGGATCGAGCCCCTCTTGAACGTGTGCGCGCGCCTCCGCGAGACACCCTGCGGTGGTGAGTCGAACACGCGCGCTCGTGAGCACGCGACCGAGCGCCACCGTGGCCGCCTCGTCGTCCTCGATCAGAAGCACGCAGTCGGCGTTTCGCGCGCGGGAGCTCTTGGCCAAACCGGCGATCGCGTCATGCACCGCGCGGAGCAGCACCGGCGCCGGCACCGGCTTCCACAGGAGCGGCAACTCCTCGCGATGATCGCGCCGGACCGCTTCGGTCAGGTAGCCCGAGGTGAGGAGCACGCTCGCTCCCGGAGACACGCGAGCCGCGTGGGCAGCGACGTCGTATCCGCTCGGGCCCGGCATCACGATGTCGGTCACGATCACCGCGAGACGCGGGCCCAACTCGTCGATGCGCGCGAAAGCCTCGGAGCCATTCGAGGCGACATGCACGCGATACCCAGCCGCCTCGAGCACCCGGCTCGTCGCCTCGCGCAGTGCGGGCTCATCCTCCACCACCAGCACATGCTCGCCGCGTCCCTTCGGCGGCGCGATCGCCTCGGCGCGACGGACGTCCGCTTGCGCGTCGGTGAGCGGCAGCTTCACCTCGAACCGCGTGCCTTCTCCGAGCACGCTTTTGACCGCGATCGAGCCGCCTGCCCCCTCCACGATCGAGAAGCAGGTCGCGAGCCCGAGGCCGGTCCCCTTCCCCTGCTCCTTGGTGGTGAAGAAGGGCTCGAAGATTCGGCGCTGCGTCTGCTCGTCCATCCCGGTGCCGGTATCGGCGACGACCAGGGTGACCGAGCTTGGCCGAACCCTCGCCGCGCTCGACGTGGTCCCGGCGCGCGGCTCGAGCTCCAGGTTGATGCTGATGTGGCCGCCGTTCGGCATCGCGTCGCGCGCGTTGACCGCGAGATTCAGCACGATCTGATCGAACTCGACCGGATCGATCAGCACGACCGGCGGCACCGGCGCCGCGATCGCCTGAAGCTCGATGTTGGCGCCGACGGTGCGGATGAGCAGAGGTTGAAGCTGCGCCAGCCGGTCGTTCAGATCGGTCGGGCGGGTCGCCTTCGGCTGCTGTCGCGCGAAGGTCAGGAGCTGACGGGTCAACCCGACCGCGCGCTCACAGGCGCGCGGCACCTGGTCCAGGTCGGTGCGCCGCCGATCGTTCTCCTCGAGCTTGTTTCGAACGAAGGTGGTGTAGGAGAGGATGATCGAGAGGATGTTGTTGAAGTCGTGCGCCACGCCCGAGGCGAGCGTTCCGATGCAGGCCATTCGATCGGAGATGCGCAGACGTTCCTGACTCTGCTTGAGATCGGTCACGTCCTGTGCGCTGATGACCGCACCGACGATCTCCGCGCCGTCACGGATCGGCCCCATGACCGAGGCGAACCAGAGCCGATTGCCGTCCGGCGCGAGCGTGCTCGTCTCGTAGCTCTGCGATTCGCCGGTCCGCAGCACCTGCTCGAGCAGCGCGGTCACCCTCGCGTGATCTTCGGGC
>CAZZAH010000876.1:0-1648 GCA_964652115.1 uncultured bacterium
GAATGTCCGTGCCACGGAAGACACGAGCTACGGGACACACGAGGCCCGCGCGGCGCGTCACACGATCACGACCAGATTGTCGCGGTGGATCACCTCGTCGTACGGGACGGCTCCCAGGAGGCGGGCGATCTCCTCGCTCCGCTTCCCCGCCACGAGCCGCGCATCCCGCGAGTCGTAGTTCGACAGGCCGCGGGCGAACTCGTGTCCGTGCGGATCGACGAGCGAGACGACTTCGCCCCGGCCGAACTCCCCTTCGACGCGACGGATGCCGATCGCCAGCAGCGATCGTCCGCGCTGCCCGATCGCCGCGCGACACTCATCGCGGGTCGGCTCACGGACCAGGTGATGCTTGCTGAACGTGGTGAGCCCCACCGGCACGGCAGAGACGTTGAGCACCTGCGGGCCGAACTCGTAGAGATCGCGCAGGGTCTGCTCCAGCACTTCACCATCGTTCACCCCGGGACTCATCACGATCTGGGTGTGAAAGATGATGCCGTGCGCCGCGAGCTGACGGAGCTGTTCGAGGATGTCCGGCGCCAGCGGATTGCGGAGGAGCCAGCGACGCACCACGGGATCGGTGGCGTGGACCGAGACGTAGAGCGGCGAGAGCCGGTACTCGATGATCCGCTCCATGTCCCGCGGCTTGAGGTTCGTCAGCGTGGCGAAGTTGCCATACTTGAACGACAGCCGGTAATCGTCGTCGCGGATGTAAAGCGCCTCGCGCAGGCCCTCGGGCAGGCCATCCACGAAGCAGAAGTCGCAGCGGTTGGCGCAGCGGCGGATGCGGGCCGATTCGACCGAGACCCCCATCGGCATCCCTTCAGGGCGCTCGATGTCGAACTCGACCTCCTCGCCATCCGGCTGGCGCACGTGGAGGAGGAACTGTTCATCGGCCGAGAGGAACTCCCAGTCCAGGAAATCCTCGATCTCCCGGCCATTGATGGTCAGGAGTTCGGCTCCCGGCTGGAGCCCCAGATCGGCCCCGAGTGATTCAGGAGCGACAGCGGTGACTTTGAGCATGCGGCGCGGAAGATAACGGCGGGACTGGGTTTAGGGGGAAAACGCTGAGGGCGGAAAGCCGAGCGCGGACCAGTGGTCCGCGCTCAGCGTCTGCTTGTCGTTCTTGGTGCTTAGGCTACCAGCAGGCTGGCGCGCCTTCCTGGGTCACCGCAGGGTTGGGAGCAAAGGAAGGGTCTCCCACATACACGCCGCAGGTCCGGATGCCGGTGACGAGCACGGTATTGGTGACCGTGGCAGAGTATCCGCTGGCCGATCCGTAGGTGATCACGACCGTATTGCCGGTCGACGCCCGGAACGGAATCGAACCGCCGCCGGCCGGGGCATTCACCTGGGCACCGTTCGTCACTGAGCCCGCGTAGTCGTTGTTGTCGAACCAGAAACCTTCCTGCGCAGTGACAAGGTTCCGCAGGTCGGTCTTCATCGACGCGAGGATAGCCTTGCCCTTCGAGTTGGCGAACTTCGGTATGGCGATCGCGGCGAGGATGCCGATGATCACCACCACGATCAGCAACTCGATCAGGGTGAAGCCCTTCTTGGATGACATACCGCGCTCCGGCGAAAGAGGTGCCGATCCCTGGGACCGGCTGGTCGATTGCCTAACGGGCAACAGGTGTGCCAATAATCGAAC
>CAZZAH010000877.1:0-1647 GCA_964652115.1 uncultured bacterium
ATCCGATCCGCGAGTTCGGATCGGACAAGCAGAAGGAGCGGTGGCTGCCCGAGCTCCGGCGCGGGGCGGCGGTCGGCTGCTTCGGCCTGACCGAGCCCGACCATGGCTCCGATCCCGGATCGATGGAAACGCGCGCCACGCGCCGTGGCCAGAGCTGGGTCTTGAACGGCGCCAAGATGTGGATCACGAACGGCTCGATCGCCGACGTCGCGGTGGTGTGGGCCAAGACGGAGGATGGCATCCGCGGCTTCCTGGTCGAACGCGGGACGAAGGGCTTCTCCTCGAGCGACGTGAAGCACAAGTTCTCCCTGCGCGCGTCGGTCACCTCGGAGCTCTCCTTCATCGACTGCGAGCTTCCCGCGAGCGCGCTCCTTCCGAAGACCGAGGGATTGAAGAACCCGCTCATGTGCCTCAACCAGGCGCGCTACGGCATCGCGTGGGGCGCGATCGGCTCGGCCCTCGCCTGCTACGACACAGCGCTGCGCTACACCCTCGAGCGGACGCAATTCGGAAAGCCGCTCGCGGCATTTCAGCTCGTGCAGAACAAGCTCGCCCACATGGTGACCGAGATCACGAAGGCGCAGCTTCTCGTGCTTCAGCTCGGGCGATTGAAGGAGCAAGGACAGGCGAAGCCGCCGCTCGTCTCGCTGGCGAAGCGGAACAACGTCGCCATCGCGCTCGAGATCGCGCGCATGGCCCGCGACATGCTCGGCGCCAACGGCATCACCGACGAGTATCCGGTTGGCCGGCACATGGTGAACCTGGAGTCGGTCTCGACCTACGAGGGGACGCACGACATCCACGCGCTCATCGTTGGCCAGGCGGTCACCGGCATCGAGGCGTTTAGCTGAGCGGCTCAGAGTTTGTCACGAGTGAGGGTGCCGAATGCTCGCGCGCGGTGCTTGCCGCACGCGAAATCACTCGCTACGCTCCGCGCGATTCTGCGCTTCGACCCGGCAGCGCGGCGTTAGTGCTCCCGACAGCGACCGCAAACGACCCGCGCGTCATCCGAAGGATGCGGGGAACACAGGGTGGAGGAACGATGGGCGCGAATTTCGACAAGATCAAGGTACCGACCGAAGGCGAGTTGATCCGGATCGAGGGCGGAGCCCTCAAGGTCCCGAACAAGGTGATCCTTCCCTTCATCGAAGGGGACGGCACCGGCGGCGACATCTGGCGTGCGTCGGTCCGCGTGTTCGATGCCGCGGTCGCGAAGGCCTACAGCGGCGACAAGCAGGTGGTCTGGTGGGAGGTCTATGCCGGCGAGAAGGCGAACGCCCTCTACGGCGGCAACGTCTGGCTGCCCGAGGACACACTGGAAGCGATCAAGCTCGCCACCGTCGCGATCAAGGGTCCGCTCACGACCCCGGTCGGCGGCGGCATCCGTAGCTTGAACGTAGGACTTCGCCAGGAGCTCGACCTCTACGCCTGCGTGCGTCCGGTGAAGTGGGTGCCGGGCGTTCCGTCGCCGGTGCGCGAGCCGCAGAAGCTCGACGTCACCATCTTTCGCGAGAACACCGAGGACGTGTACGCCGGCATCGAGTGGCAAGAGGGCAGCCCCGAGGCGAAGAAGCTGATCGAGTTCATCGGCACGCTCGGCAAGAAGATCCGGCCCGACTCCGGCATCGGCATCAAGCCGATCTCGAT
>CAZZAH010000878.1:0-1646 GCA_964652115.1 uncultured bacterium
GGTGGTCGCGAGCAAGCTCGAGGAGAGCTTCCGTCTTCTCGCTTCGCGGGGCGGCGTCGATCGACACGCCACGCTCATGGCTTCGATTCGTTGGAGCCATGACCTGCTCGAGCCGCGGGAGGCGAAGCTCCTGGCTCGACTCTCGGTCTTCGCCGCCGGTTGCACCGTGGCCGCGGCCGAGCGCGTCTGCTCCGATCCCGAGCCTTCCGAACCGAGCGTGCCGGATTCGATTGTCGCCGACGACATGATCGAGCTCCTGGTGTCCCTGGTCGATCGATCGCTCGTCTTCGTAGAAACGCTCGTCGGCGCCGAGCCGCGCTATCGCCTGCTCGAGTCGGTGCGCGCCTTCGCAGGCGAGCGCCTGGCGGAGCGAGACGAGGTCGAGCTGCTCAAGCTCCGCTTGCACGCGTGGATCGCTTCCGAAGCGCGGATCCACGGCCCCTCGATTCACGGCCCGGAGATGAAGGTTCACCTCGCGTGGTTCGAGCGGGAGCACGCCAACCTCCTCGCGACCCTGGACTGGCTCGAAGTAAGGGTGCGGGACGGAGCGGATCTCGCGGAGCCTTGGGCGCGACTCCTCATGGGCATTCGTCCCTACTGGCGGCATAGCGGATTCCTGCGCGAGGGCCGCCGCAGATTTCAGGCCTTCTGCGCAGCTGACCGGCGAGACGCCCCTTCGTACGGAAACGCGCTGACCTGCCTCGCGAGCATGATCGGAGAGCTTGGCGACAACATCACGGCGATCGAGATGGGCCGGCAGGCGACCGAGCTCGCGCGCGAGAAGCAGCAACCGAACGTCCTCGCCACCACGTTGATCGTTCTGGCGGAGCTCTTGACCTGGGCGAGCGAGGTCGACGAGGCGAGGCAGTGCTATCTCGAGGCGATCGCGATCCGGACTGCGGAGGAGAATCCGGTTGGGCTCACCACCGCGCTCTGCAACCTCGGCGTGCTGGAAGCGACCGCCGGGAATCTGCCGGCGGCGCTCGATTGCTATGAGAAGGCGCTCGTGATCGCGCGGTCGGGTCAAGACGAGTCCTCGATCGGCCACCTCGCGGCGAATGTGGCGATCACGCACTTCGAGCTGGGCCACGCGGAGGCCGCCTACGAGCTCGCGCTCGAGAGTGTCGGCTCGACCCGGCGAAGCGGCAGCCTCCCCGGGATCATGAATGCGCTCCGGATCCTCGCCTTCATCGAGGTCGCCCTCGGGCGTCTCGAGGACGCGCGCGTGCACCTGCTCGAGGCGCTCGCGCGCGTGATCGAAGATGGGGAGGTCAACTCGGCGATCCATGTCCTCGACGCCACGGTCGACCTCCTCGCGGCCGAGGGGCGATCCGATCGCGCGGTGGAGGTCCTAGGAGGCATTGAAGCGGCGCGGGAGACGTCCCAGATCACGCTTCCGATCGGCTTCCGTCCACGGTGGGATGCGCGGCGCGATCGCCTTCGAGTGGAGTTGGGGCCTGAGGCCTTCGCCGCCCGCTGGGCCGCCGGCCGTGCGCGCCCGTTCGACGCCATGATGGAGACCGCGTTGGCGACGAGCTGACGAAGGACGAACCCCCTCAGATTTCTTCCGCCCGTGATGTCCCCTCGCGTCTCCCTTTCGTGTTCCTCCCTCTGAAGAACGATCGCGCCCGCTTGGCGGGCTTGCC
>CAZZAH010000879.1:0-1643 GCA_964652115.1 uncultured bacterium
GAGCGGAGCGGGGTGGTCGCTACGATACCGACTGCCGGCACCGGTTTCGACCACGGAAGGGGGCATTCTAAAGAAGTGACGAGATTTCGCCGATCGCTACCGACGTAGGGTGGTTCGACGAACCCGCCCTCCACCTGTAGCCCACGCAGCGAGACGCGGAAGGCCTCGCCCTCGGAGGAATGACATTGCCCTGGTCAATCACCAGCCGTGCCCTCCTCGCGCTTCTCCTAACCGCTACCGTCTACGCTTGCCGCTCCGGCGCGGAGCGCGCCGCGGTGGAGGCGCCGGCATCGCCGGAAGCCGGCGGCACGCTGCGCGTCCTGCATGAGCGCACCGAATCGATGGACCCCCTCTTCACTGACGACGTCTACGAAGGCACGATCAGCAGGCAGGTCTTCGAAGGGTTGATCGAGCTCGACTCCAATCTCGCGCCGCGTCCCGCGCTGGCGGAGTCGTGGAAGGTCTCCGACGACGGGCGGCACTACGAATTCCAGCTGCGCGCGGGCGTGCGCTTTCACGACGGCAGTCCCTTCGACGCCTCGGTGGCGGTGCGTGCTCTGACCATGGCTCTGCGCGAGGACAAGCCCGAGCCCTGCCTGGCCGAGACCTACCTCGTCGACATCGAGGGCGCGTCGGAGTTTCGAAGCGGTCGCGCCTCCACCGTGCGAGGCTTGACCGCGCGCGACTCGCGGACCTTGCTGATCGATCTCGAACGACCGCTCTCCTTCTTCCTCGCGGTGCTGGCGATGAATCAGGTCAGCATGACCCCTTCGCGCGAGTCGGACAGTTGGGAGAGCCGCGCCCTTCACCCGATCGGCACCGGTCCCTTCCGCTTTGTCCGTCGCGAAGCGGACGGCAGCGTGGTCTTGGCGCGAAACGAGTCCTACTGGAGCGTGCCCGCGCTCCTCGACACCCTCTGCTTCGAGGCGGTCACGCCGCTCACGCCGGAGCGCTCGATCGCGATCCTGCTTCGTCACCAGGCCGACGGGGGCGCGATCAATACCAAGCACCAACGCCTGATGTCGGGTGCGGCCGGCTTCCACGTGCAGTCGATGCCGGAGCTCTCGCTCACCTTCCTCGGAGTTCGCGCGACCACGCCCCCCTTCGACCGTTCCGAGGTCCGACGCGCGATGGCGCACTGCGTCGACATCGACAAGGTGATCAAGGACAAGCAGAGCCGCATCGTGGTTGCTCAGGGCATTCTGCCGCCGGGCATGCCCGGCTTCCGTCCCGAGCAGCGGCGCGTGGGGTACGACCTGAAGGAGGCGGGGCGACTGCTTCGCTCGGTCGGGATCTCGCCCGAGCATCCGCACTCCGCGGTCACCTTCTACTCGACTCGAGGCCTCGCCCGCGCGAGCTGGATTCGAAAGCAGCTCGCGCCCGACCTGGCGTCTCTCGGGCTGCCGATCGATGTGCAGGAGCTCGACTGGATCGACCTCGACGCCCTCGTGACCGAGGGGAAGGCGCCGCTCTTCACCATGACCTGGGTGGCGGACGTGCCCGACCCCGACGCATTCCTCTACTTCCTGTTCCGAACCGGCGAGTTCAACAACCTCTCCGGTTGGAGCGATCCGCAGGTCGACTCGCTGCTCGCGGTCGGTCGCGCGCTCCCGACCGGTACCCAACGCTACGAGGTCTATGCC
>CAZZAH010000880.1:0-1642 GCA_964652115.1 uncultured bacterium
GATTCGACCGGCAACACGCTGTTCCTGTCTGCCGATGATGAGGGCGCCACGTCGTACTTCGCGTTCGACTGGCGGCGCGCGCTCGAGAAGCCGGGCAAGGTAAAGCCGAAGCAGCTCGTCGGCGGGATGTCGATGAGCGCGCCCAAGGTGGGAGGGAATCGCCTCTTCTTCGCCCTCGCGTCGATCCAGGCACCGCCTGAGGTCTACGCGCTCGAGATCCGCGGGCAAGCACTGACCCAGCTGACGTACTTCACCGACGAGATCATGCGCGGGCTCGAGCTCGGTGCGAGCGAGAGCGTGACCTTCGACGGCGCAGAGGACGATCCGGTGCAGATGTACCTGGTCTATCCGCCGGGGGAAGCGCCGCGCGCGGAGCGGACGAAGCGCTCGCGACGTCTGCCGCTCGTGCACCTGATTCACGGCGGCCCGCACGGCGCCTTCGGCAACGAGTGGTTCTGGCGCTGGAACGCGCAGACCTTCGCCGCGCAGGGCTACCTCGTCGCGATGGTCAACTTTCACGGCTCGACCGGATGGGGCCAGGAGTTCTGCGCGTCGATTCTGGGGCGACACGGCGACCAACCGTACAACGATGTGATGAAGGCGACCGACTGGCTGATCGCGGAGGGCCTCGCCGATCCGAAGCGCATGGCCCTGACCGGCGGCAGCTACGGCGGCTACCTGTGCGCATGGATCGCGACCCAGACGAATCGCTTCCGCTGCATCGTCAATCACGCCGGCGTGTCCGACCTTCAGACGCAGTTCGCTTCGGACGTGACCCAAGGACGCAGCGTTTCGATCGGCGGCGAGCCGTGGGGTCGCCTCGAAGGGCTCGATCGCTGGAATCCTCTGCGGCACGCGAACGGCTTCCGTTCGCCTATGCTTCTGACGCACGGGGTGCGCGATTTTCGGGTGCCCTACGAGCACGCGCTCGAGACCTACAATGTGATGAAGGCGATGGGAAAGACCGCGCGTCTGGTGGTCTTCCCCGACGAGAACCACTGGGTCTTGAAGGCGAAGAACAGCCTCTTCTGGTACGGCGAGGTGTTCACGTGGTTGGAGCGTTGGCTCAAGCCGCGAGGCGCGCGCCGAAAAGGACGTTGATGAAGCAAGTGATGCTGCTCGCGGCCCTTCTCCTGACCGTGGGAGCGGGCTGCGCGCACAATCGGGGCTCGGCTCCGGCGGGCAATCCGAGCACGCCCGCGCCCAAGCCGACCGAGCCGACGACGCCCAAGCCCGCCGCGAGCGCGCCGATCGAACCGGTCGGCGCGTTCAGTCGGATCGAGCAAACGGGCAGTCATGCCTATGGCCAGTCGGTCGAGCTTTGGAAATCCGAAGGTCGGCTCTTCGGGCTTCTGATGATCTACGTCGGACCGGAGGGGGATCCACCGACCGGCCTGCTCGAGGACGTCGCCTACTCTGCCGGCACCGGCGACCTTTCCTTTCGTGCGCGACTGACGCTCGGGACCTCGGGCGGCACGAGGCAGTCCGCATCGCGTGATCTCTTCGTCTTTCACGGGACGCTGCGTGAGAAGAGCCTCTCCGGCATCTTCGAGATCTCGGACCGCGCGCATCCCGATGTGCCCGCGCGGCGTGAGGTGGTGAGCCTTTCGCTCGACGCCAATACACCGCTCGAGGGCGCAAA
>CAZZAH010000881.1:0-1641 GCA_964652115.1 uncultured bacterium
GATAGCACCCCGACACGCCGATGAGCGCCAGCAGCGCGCCCGCCAAGATGGAAACACTTCGCTTCGACATTGGTCCTCCCGAACGCAATCGTTCCCACTACCAGTACAGGTTCTTGATCGCACCCCAACTTCGCGGCTCGACGCTGAGTCCCGCACGAACGACAGGCTTGTCCCGCCAGTAGACGATTTTCCAGCTCGGCTGTCCGCCGATCGGCTCTTTCGGGTACTGGCGGAAGAAGAAGTCGGCGTCATCGGCTTCGACTTGAAACGTGAGCGGCTCGTCGGTGCCACTATGGAAGGTCATGACCTCGAGGTGAACGGCGTGCGCCGCGATTTTCCATACGCCATCGGGGCCATTGGGCAAGCTGTCGGCCGCCGTCGCGACGACGGGCGGATTCTGCTCGAGGCGGAGCGTGATCCGATCGACCGTGTCGTCACCGAAGATGTGGCCCGTCGACAGTCGATCATCGACCGCGTACATGAACGAAGGAAGGGTCGGATCGACGTCGCGATCGTGCTGGGAAAAGTCGAACCGGAATTCCGTCGCGTCGAATAGAGCGGCGTATCGGCTCAAGTTTCGTCTCTGATACGCGCGGATCAGATTCGAGAGGACGTTCGGCGCGGAGGTCGCGGGGAGGTAGTTGGTGTCCTCCTGGCCATAGGCCGCCTTGATCTGTCCCCACGTCCCCGGCCGGACGCCAGACGCTGCGAAGGGAAGCGCCGGCTTGTCACGCCACCGCACGATCCTCCACCGCGGGGCGCCGTCGATCGACTCGTTGGGATACTGCCGGAAGAAGAACTCGGCGCCGTCGCTCTCGACCAGATACTCGAGCGGCTGGCCCTGCTCATCCTCGACATGAACCTCGAGGTGGACCTGGCGCAGCTCGACCTTCCACACACCCTCCGGTCCCGTCGCCAAGTGATCGGTCGTGGTTGCCGGCACGGGCTCGAGCGCGGTGAAGTCGACCACGACCTTGTGCATCTGCGGATCGGCGAAAAGTCTCCGCGCTGATCCCATCTCGTCCTCGAAGATCCAGTTCACGGGGAGGCTCGGATCAACTTCGTGATCTCTCACGGAGAATTCGAAGATGTACGCCGTGCTGTCGAAGAGCGCGGCGTACTTGTCAGCGCGTTGCTCTTCGTACGCCTTGGTCAGGTTGGCGAGCACGTTCGCCGCGGAGATGGCGGGAAGGTAACCGTCATCCGGTGGGTTGACGACCTTGTCGTCCTTCCCGCACGACGCGATCGTCAGCGTGGCGAGTAAGGCGAATCCGAGCGTTGACACGCGGCGGCGGATAGTCACGTGCTTCTCCTGTTTGCTGGGCGGTCGCGAGGTGCTGGGTGTTGCTGCAGTCATAAGGGTGCCTTCCCGCTCAGTGATACAGGAATTTGATCGCGCCCCAGGTCGTCGTGTTCGGCCCGCGGGCTGCGCCGGTGACCTGCTCATCACGCCAATACACGATGCGCCAGATCGGCAGGCGACTGATCGGCCCGAGCTCTTCCGGATACTCGCGAAGGAAGAAGTCGGCCGCGTCCCCCTCGACCAGATACTCGAGCGGTTGCCCAGCTTCGTCTGTCGTGTGGACCTCGAGGTGAACGTCTTGCACGCGGACCTTCCACACGCCAAAAGGTCCGCCGGGT
>CAZZAH010000882.1:0-1633 GCA_964652115.1 uncultured bacterium
TCATCCTGGATCAGGAGCGCGAGCTCGTTGCCCATCAGAACCATCTCGGAGTCGAGGCTATCGCCCCGCGCGTCCCACGCGTGAAGCTCACCGTAACGCAGCACGCACGCGCCATTCTCGTCGATGAAGTCGATCGACCCGTCGACTCGGGACTCGGCCCGAAGCGACTCAGGGTAGCGTCCGGAGATGCGTAGCGGGCCGCCGCCCGCGGGTCGGTCCTCGATCGTGAAGCCCTGCTCGAGCCCGTGCGGCGTGTTGTCGTACCACTCGCTCCAGCCTGCGTGCCGGTAGCTCACGCGCGTGCCATCCGACTCCGGCACCACCGGAGTGAGGTCATTCCGCGACGCGGTTCGACCGACGGCGACCGTCTCCCAAGTGAATCGCCAGGCGGGCGCGGCCTCCCTCTGAACGCGGGGCACGACCTCGATGCCGCGATCGCCGAAGGTCGTTCGGAGATCGTGTGCGCGGTTTGGTGCCTGGAGGCCGGCGGCGGTGAAGGTGGCCGCGTACTCCGCGTGCGCGAGCTGCTCGGATGCGACGCGCTGCCACGCGGCGTTCGCCCCCTGGGGCGCGAGCGAGGCGCGATCCGCGCGCGAGGGGAGAGTGGCGGTGACCACGGCACATCCCACTATCCCGAGCGTTACCACGATGACGATGATCGGACGCCGTGAGCGATTGTTCGTACACATGTTTGCCGCCTCCCTGGTCCTGCTGCTTCGGATTGGTCGGCGCGGCGGCGCCGCATGGACCCCTATGCGAAGCAGGCGCCGAACTCGGTGAAAGAGGATCAGAGAAAGCGTCGGCGGCGATGTTCGGAGCGTGCTGATCCTTTCAGACGACGAGTAGCGCCTGTCCAGTTGTCCAGTGCGCAGACCCAGCGCGGCCGGAGAGGGGGAGCTCCTCTGCTCAGGTCGGGCTTCCGGCATAGCCGGACCGGTCGGCGCGCGCAGAGTCGAAGGAGGAGATGGATGAAGCGGACCCTACTGTTCCTCGTCGCGGTGATCGCGGTGCTCTTGCCCGGCGCCGCCTGGGCCAGGCTAGTCGGCAATCACAACCAGACGCGGCTCTAGCTCGATCGCTCGAGCTCGCGCTGCAACCAACCGCGGAGGATGACCCAGTCCCGTTTCGCGGTCGCGGTCGAGATGCCGAGGGCGGACGCGGTCTCCTCGATCGTCATGCCGCCGAAGAAGCGGCACTCGACGACGCGGGCGTGGCGTGGATTGAGCGCGGCGAGAGCCTCGAGCGCCGCGTCGAGGCCGAGAATGCGATCGACCTCCGGCGCGGGGACCTGCGCGGCGGCGGAGAGGGAGGTGTGGCGAGCCCCGCCGCCGCGTTTCATCCGATTCCGGGCGCGGGCATAGCTCACCAAGATGTTCCGCATCGCCTGCGCGGCGAGGGCGAGAAACTGCGCGCGCGACTCCGGCGGCAGCTGCTCGGAGCGGAAGAGTTTGAGGTAGGCCTCATTCACCAGCGCGGTTGTGTCGAGCGTGTGATCCGCGCGCTCGAACCGGAGCTTTTGCCGTGCGATGCGCTTGAGCTCGCGATGAATCAGCGGGATCAGGTCATGCACCGCCTCGCGGCGACCGTTCCGAATCGCGAGCAGCAGCTCGGTCGCGTCACTGGGGTCCATCGA
>CAZZAH010000883.1:0-1630 GCA_964652115.1 uncultured bacterium
TGGTCCAGGTGACCTCGAGGCCGCTCGAGATCGCGTCGGCGCCCATGCCCTTGCCAAAGCTGTTCGACCACCCCAGTCCTTGCGCTTCGATGCTCGCCGCTTCGGGCTCAGGTCCGACGTGCGATGCGGGTCCCGCGCCGTGCGTCTTGCCGAAGGTGTGGCCGCCCGCGATCAGCGCCACCGTCTCCTCGTCGTTCATCGCCATGCGCGCGAAGGTCTCCCGGATGTCCTTGGCCGCCGCGATCGGATCGGGATTGCCGTTCGGGCCTTCAGGATTCACATAGATCAGGCCAATCTTAACCGCGGCGAGCGGGTTCTCGAGGTCGCGCTCGCCGGAGTAGCGCTTGTCCTCGAGCCATGCACCTTCCGCGCCCCAGTAGATGTCCTGCTCAGGCTCCCAGATGTCGACGCGTCCGCCACCGAATCCAAAGGTCTTGAAGCCCATCGATTCGAGCGCGACGTTGCCCGCGAGGATCATGAGGTCGGCCCACGAGATCTTCCGGCCGTACTTCTGCTTGATCGGCCAGATCAGGCGACGCGCCTTGTCGAGGTTGACGTTGTCGGGCCAGCTGTTGAGCGGCGCGAATCGCTGGTTGCCGGTCCCCGCGCCTCCGCGACCGTCAGCGGTGCGATAGGTGCCCGCGCTGTGCCACGCCATGCGAACGAAGAGCGGCCCGTAATGACCGAAGTCGGCCGGCCACCAATCCTGTGACTTGGTCATCAGCTCGTGAAGTTCCTTCTTCACCGCGGCGAGGTCGAGGCTCTTGAACTCCTCAGCGTAGTTGAACTCAGCCCCCATCGGATTGGCCTTCGAGGAGTGCTGGCGAAGGACGTCGAGCCGCAGTTGATTCGGCCACCAGTCCCGGTTGGACCTGCCGGCACCGGCAGGAGGAAGAAACGGACACTTGGCTTCGGATGACATGTTCTCCCCTAACTCGCTCATGCGTGGTCTGTGCAAACGATCGGTTACTTCGGCGGCCCGTCCTGCTGGAGCTACCAAGCCGGCCCATGGCGTTCCCTGCCTGCACCAAGCGAAGGATCCCCATTCGCTCGATCACGGCTGCCGCCTCGCGAAGGCGGCGCGGTCGCGATCCAGTACTGGCGGATCAGCTCCTGCCGCGAGCGCGAGGGAACCGTCGCGTCGAGCACTCCGCCGTTGTGCTCGATGACACCAATCGACGCCAGGTTGCTTGCATCGCAGGTGACTCGAGCCTGGACGATCCCCAGTGCGGCGGCCTTCGGGAGCGTCAGCTCGAGCAACGCATTGCCGAAGCCCTGTCCGCGTTCGGACGGACGCACGTCGTAGCCGATATGGCCACCTTCGTACTCCAACTCCTCCGTGAGCCGGTGGCGAAGGCGACTGCATCCCACCACGCGTCGATCGAAGAGGAGCCAAAACCAGGAGCAAGGAACCCTTCCCGGCTCCGGAACTCGCGGGGCGGCCTCGTTCGCGATCCGCGAGAGGAACCCCTCGAAGTCCTCGCGCGCGCGCGCGTACCGTGACTCACCGTGAGAGGTGAAGTCGTCGGCCATGTCCAGGAACTCAACGCGAAGTAGCTCGGATGGAGCTTCGAGTGACAGCATTGAACCTCTCAACCACGGGACGCCTCGCCGCTAATCTACTCGGCTT
>CAZZAH010000884.1:0-1630 GCA_964652115.1 uncultured bacterium
GACGACCGCGTTTCCCGCGGCCGAGAGCGCTCTGATGCTCGCTCGCGGCGTGATCCGCGACACGGGCGTGCTACGCGCGGAAGAGGTCATCCCGGGAGACCGATACATCGAGGCGCTGACCGCGCGCGGCCTGCCGCTACGCCACTGGGAAGAGACGCTCTAGCGGGCGCGTTCGCGCGTCTGCAAGATCTCCACGCACCGAACCAGGCTCTTCTCGCGGGCGCGATCCTGGTACTTGCCGTAGATGACGATCAGGTGCCGCAGCGTGCGGATCACCAGCTCGCGCGCGCTCGCCTCGTTGATGTAGCTGTCCTTGTAGTAAAAGCCGGCGCCGGTCAGGTAGTGGATGCACTCGCCGCGGGTGAGGGTCTTGCCGCCTGAGTAAGGATCGATGAAGACCTCCTCCGTCCCCTCGCCGTACTTCACCAGGAAGTGGTTCGGCAAGCCGACCCCGCGAAAGTCGAGGCCGAGGCGCCAGGTCACGAGCAGGTACATCGACACCAGGCTGATCGGAATTCCCGTGCGTCGCTCGAGCACTCTGTTCAGGAGCACCGAGTCGAACTCGTAGAGCTCGTGCGGATTTCCGACGAAGCGGAGATCCTGGAAGAGGACTCGATTGATGACCGCGATCTGCTCGAGCGGTGTCTTCTTCCCCACCAACTCCGGCCGCACGCGCTCCGCGATCAGATCGAGCGGCCCGACGATTTCCTGCAGCGAAAGATCGGGCTGCTCCAGCCGCGCGATGGTGTGGAGCCCGCGCTCCAGATCGAAGTCGACGTCGTCTAAGTTCGCCATCTCGGTCAACGCGCGCTCGGTCTCCTCGAGCTGAATGCGGGCGAGCAGTGAGCGAGCGCGCAAGCGGAGTCGCCCATCCTTCGCGTCGATCGCCTCCAGCAGAAACGGCTTGGCCTCGCTCCCGAGGCCCAAGATCTGCTCGCGGACCATGGCGTAGATCTTCGCGTCCTCGTCTCCAAGCAAGGAAACCAGGGCACGGACCTCGTCGAGCTTCGAACCTGCCATGAACACTCCTCGCACGCGGTGAAACTGCTTGGGAGAAGGCTAGCAAAGCGGCGCGCGGAGCCGCAACCGAAGGGCTGCGAGCTCCGCGCGAGAAGAGGGTGAACGCCTAGGGGCGCGGCGCTTCGAAACGGACGTAGTTGGGGAGGCTCTGATAGGCGCGCGTGAGGGTGATCACGCGACTTCCGGCTTCGCCCGCGAACGAGTCGATGCGGATCTTGGCGTAATGCACCTGGCCGTTGGAGGCCGGGGTGCGGATCGCGATGACCTTGCCCACGATCTCCGCCTGCGTGGAACCGAGGACGATCTTGTCGCTCCAACCGGAATCCGATGTGGTCGGCTCGTCGAAGCTGTCCAGCTCCTTCAAGTCGGCGTTCCGGCCCGCCCAGTCGGTGTCGCTGTTTCCGACGAGATGCGGGCTCTTGATCGCGAGCGCGGCGCTCGAGGCGTCGTTCACGTTGTCGGTGCCGAGGTAGATGTCGATCGACGCACGGTTGTCCGGGCTCGAGCTCGACATCGCCAAGGCATCACCGCTCGAGAGCTGCAGCCCGCTCGGCTCGCTCGTGAAGGCGAACTCCGCCAGATCGAGAGCCCCCTCCTGCTCGCGCGCGGC
>CAZZAH010000885.1:0-1629 GCA_964652115.1 uncultured bacterium
GCTATCACGACGGTCGAGCGGTTCGCGCCGCGCTCGAGGGCTCTGAGCATGACGTCCGCACGGGCGCAGTCGCACCTCGTCGAACCCTCGGGTGGGTGGTCGCGGCCCTCGGGCTGACCCTCGCCGCCTCGATCGTGTTCTGGATGGCGAAGCCGCCGGCCGCCTCGATGCACCACATCCGCTCGCTCGCGGTGCTGCCGCTCGACAACTTCTCCGGCGATCCCGAACAGGAGTACTTCGCCGACGGCATGACCGACGCGCTGATCACCAACCTCGCGTCGATGGGCGAGCTCAAGGTGATCTCCCGCACCTCGGCCATGCGGTACAAGGGGACGAGCAAGTCGCTGCCCGAGATCGCGCGGGAGCTCAATGTCGACGGCGTGATCGAGGGCTCGGTCCAACGCGTCGGCCAGCGCGTCCGGATCACCGCGCAGATGATCGACGCGGTGACTGACCGGCATCTCTGGGCCGAGACCTACGACCGCGCGCTCATCGACGTGCTCGACCTACAGCGCGAGGTCGCGCTCGACATCGCGGGGAAGATCGAGCTTCGGCTAAGCGAGGAGGAGTCGGCGCGTCTGCGCGATCCCGGCAAGGTGAATCTCGCGGCCTACGATCTCTACCTCAAGGGGCGCTCCGAGTGGGGCAAGATCACGCAGGAAGGGGTGGAGCAGAGCCTCGACTACTTCAAGCAGGCGCTCGCGATCGATGAGCGCGACGCGCGATCCGAGGCGGGCCTGGCCGATTCGTATCTCGTCCTGACCGAGGTGGTCAATGTGCTCAGGCCGTCGGAGAGCATGCCGATCGTGAAGCAGCACGCCGAGCGTGCGCTCGCCCTCGACGCGAATTCTTCCGAGGCCAACGCGTCGATGGGCATGGCCCTCTTCCTCTGCGATTGGGAGTTCGACGCCGCCGAGAGGCATCTGCGCCGCGCGATCACGCTCAATCCGGGCAACGCCTATGGCCACCTCTACCTCTCGGTTCTCCTCTACGCCGAGGAACGAACCGAGGAGTCGATCCAAGAAGCGCGGCGAGCGGCCGAGCTCGATCCCTTCTCCACCTTCGCGCACTGGAACCTGGCGCTCGCCCTGGCCGCCGCGCATCGGTACGACGAGGCTCTGGAGCAGGGGAAGCGCATCGCGGAGATCGACCCGACCTCGCGCCGCGCGCACGAGGTGCGATATCAGGTGCTCGAGTATCGCGGCGACGTGGAAGAAGCGGCCGACATCCTGTGCAAGTACCTCCTTCCGCCGGGCGAGCCTGCGCTGGTGGAAGCGCTGCAGGCCGGCGTTGCGCAAGGCATGAGTGGGTTTCTGCGGGCACAGCTCGATTTGAACGAGTTGGCGATTCAGGCCGGCGATCACGACGAGGAGTGCCGGTTGGCCGAGCTTCACGCGCGACTCGGCGAGAAGGAAGCCGCGCTGAGTCAGCTCGAGGCCGCGTTGCCGCTGCGGCACACCTCGCTTCTCTTCCTGCTCGCCAATCCTGAGTATGACGCGCTTCGCTCGGAGCCGCGTTTCGAGGCCTTGGTGCGGAAGATCGGCCTGCGTCGAGCGGCCTAGAGAACCGCTGACCTACCGCGCGAAGGTGACGATGCCGTCGTCGCCGCAGAACCCTTCGCGGAAGGCG
>CAZZAH010000886.1:0-1612 GCA_964652115.1 uncultured bacterium
CGGTGCTCCAGACGATGCGTGGGACCTCGAAGATGGGCGAGGCGATTCCGCAGAGAGCCGCGGTGGCGAGGAACTGACCCAAGAGCAGACCGGATGCATCGACGTGCCCGGCGAATCGGCCGATCAGCGCGATCTGAAGCGCGAAGAGCACCGCGCAGACGACCGTCCACGAGTCGCCCACATTCCACGCGATTCCGCCGCCAGCCGGCGAGGTCAAAAGCCACAGGCCCGGCACGGTCAGAAGGAGCGCCGCGATCTGGTATCGCCCCGGCTTCACCCGCAGAACCGCCACGCCCCAGAAGGGAACGAGCGCCACGCTGAGCGCGGTGACGAAGGCGGAGCGCGCCGGGGTCGTGGTCGTGAGTCCGATCGTCTGCGCGGCGTAGGCGATTCCAAAGACGAGCCCGATCGGAACGCCGATGCGAAACGCGCGCCGGAATTCGGGTGTGCGGCGGAAGAGCGGCAAGGCCACGATCGTCGCGAGGCCGAAGCGGATCGCCACGAAGAGCAGCGGCGAGGTCTCCGCCACCGCGACCTTGACCGCAACGAAGGTCGCGCCCCAGAACAGCGCGTTCAGCAACAGCAGGAGGCTGTCGCGCAGCTCCGTCCGTCGACCCGGCGTCACTGGTAGCGGAACGTCCTGACCGCGAGCATCAGAAAGACGAGCGTCGCTGCGAGAAGCCCGAGCATGGCGGGCAAGGCCGCGCTGAAAGGATCGCCGAAGCTCATCAGGCGGTGAAGGCCGTGCATCGCCCAACCGGTCGGGAGCGCGTTTCCAAGCGCCTGCATCGGGGGCGGCACGATCTCGAGCGGCCACCAGCATCCGCCGAGCGCCGACAGGACGTTGCCGCCGAGCACGCCCAAGCCCACCGCCTGCCCGCGCGAGGTCGCGAGGTTGCCGAATAGAATCGAGAGCGCCGCGCCGGTCGAGCAGAAGAGGAGGATCACCGTGAAGACGCCGGCGATCGATCCTCCCCAATCGACGTGGAAGAGGAGGCTCCCGACCAGCATCGCGAAGCCCGCCTGCACGACGCCGATGGCGAAGCGCGCGAGGATCTTTCCCGCCACGATCTCGCCGCGACGATAGGGGGATGACGCGAGCCTCCGGAGCAGCCCCTCGTCACGATCGATGACGAGGAAGGTGCCGCCGGTAGTGAGCATCACCATCAGGATGAACTGGATCATGGTGCCCGGCACCGACTGCTGGAATCCGCTCGGGATGACGCGGCGCTTTCCGGCCGATTGCACCTCGACCGTGATCGCGGGCGGAAGAGCGCGCACCACCTTGATGCCGGAGGCGAAGCTCGCGACCGATCGGCTGGAGTCGCTCGCCAGGATCGCATCGCCCAAGAGCGCGAAGACAGCGCGGTTCAAGCGCACCTCATCGAGCTGTCCGCCCAGGTCGTTGCGCTCGCCGCGGCGAAAGTGGAGCGACTCCGGTTGCGCGCTCATCAGGTGCGCGCCGAAATCGCGAGGGATGGTGAGCTGTCGCGGCGCGCGTGCGAAAGCGGCCTCGTCCAGCACCACCGCCACCTCGTAGTCCATCGCGCGAAGATGGTGAAGCAGATCGTCCGACACCGGCCCCGGATCGAGGTTGAGCACCGCGAGCGGC
>CAZZAH010000887.1:0-1612 GCA_964652115.1 uncultured bacterium
CAACTTGCCGCTGACGGCGAGTCGATGACGGGAATGTGGTCCTTCCCCGGTCGGCCGGTGGTGCAGGTGACGCTTGCGCACGTCGCGAGAGGGAAGGCGGAGGCGACGCGCGCACGATCGCAGACGCCGGAGCCGCCCTTCCCCTATCGATCGGAAGAAGTTCGATTCGAGAACGCGCAGAGTGCGGGCGTCGTCCTTGTCGGCACGCTCACGATTCCCGAAGGAGAAGGGCCATTCCCGGCGGCCCTGTTGGTTTCCGGCTCCGGCGGTGAGGATCGCGACGAAACATTGTTCGAGCATCGTCCCTTTGCCGTGCTCGCGGATCAGCTGACGCGTCATGGAATCGTGGTGCTTCGCTTCGACGATCGCGGTGCGGGCGCATCGACCGGAAGTTTCAGCCAAGCGACGCCGCGTGAGCTTGCGAGCGATGTTGCCGCGGGCGTGGCTTTCCTGACGCGGCGCGCCGAGGTCGATCGACGAGCCATCGGACTCATTGGGCACAGCGAGGGAGGCCTTCACGCGTCGATGGTCGCGAGCGAGGACGAGGCGGTGAAGTTCGTCGTGCTGCTCGCGGCGCCGGGGATACCGATGCGTGAGGTGCTGCTCGATCAACGTCGCGCGATTGGAGGCTCGCTCGGAATGAAGTCGGAGGAGCTTGATCGCGGTGACGCGCTGCTCGCCGCGGTGCTCGACACGATCGCGTCGGCGCCGACGGACAATGATGCGGAGGCGCGTGTGAAAGCGCTCATCTCCCCTGCGGCGCGCGGCGCACTCGGCTTGGATGAGGCGAGCGCCTCGCTGTTTGTGCAGCAGATGGCGCGGTCGGGGATTCGACATTCGCTTCGCGTTGATCCGGCGACGTACTTGCGCAGGCTGCGGGTGCCGGTGCTCGCGCTTGGTGGCTCACTCGACCTGCAGGTCGACGCGACGCGCAACCTCGCGGCGATTCGGAACGCACTGTCGGGGAATGGGGACGCGACGATCGAAGCGCTGGCGGGGATCAATCACATGCTGCAGCGCGCGCGGACCGGCGCGCCGGCGGAGTACGCGGAGATCGAGGAGACCGTGGCGCCGGTGGTGCTGGAGATGATTGAACGGTGGATCGCGGAGAGATTTCAGCGGGCTGATTTGCACACTCCCGCTGATCAACGATCCCAGCTCTCTGCCTCTTGAGGGTGTCCCGTTGGAATAGGTCGGTGCGAAGGGGGAGCACCCGGTTCTGCTGAGCCTCGAACAGTCGTCCGATGTGTCCTTCTCACAGGGACACCTTGGGCAAACAACGGCCCTGAGGAGAGGACACCTTCGCACGGCAGGGCGGGCCACGACGTCGGTAACTCACGGGATCACTTTCCAGCTACCCCCCTTGTCAGGCCCGATGCGCTGCAAGCGTCCGGACTCGCGGAGTTGCCGAATGGCCCGGTGGATCGCGCTCTCGGACCGACCGAGTCGGGCCGCCACTTCCGCGACCGATAGTTTGGGCTCCTTCCGGAGGAGCTCGAGAATCGCTTCCGGCGTTTTCACCCGTGTTTTCTCAGGCGTCTTCCCTAGCGTTATCTCTGGCGTTTTCTCTGGCGTTTCCGCCTTCCCCGTCGGAGTCCTCTGGAACCGCACC
>CAZZAH010000888.1:0-1611 GCA_964652115.1 uncultured bacterium
GCGAGTAGTTGAACTTGAAGTCGAGGCTGGCGCCGTTCAACTGCTTGATGTGCGTGCTGGAGCTGAGCGAGCCGGCGAACACCCCGCGCGACACGTAGTCGAAGCGCGTGGTCTGGGTGGCGGCGTTCCAGTCGGTGTTGTAGCCCTCGTAGTAGCGCGTTTCGTTCTCCGCGCTCCGGTTGTACATGGTCCGGAGCCAGACCGTGGTGAAGTCGCTCACGCGGTAGCTGGCATTGGCCAGCGCGCCCCACAGCACGCTCGCGGTCGACGACACCGTGTGGTAGTCCTTCGTCGGGACGAGCACTCCCTGGTCCGAGAGGTAAAAGCGGTCGTCGCCCTCCTTGGTCGCGAGGCCACGCGAGTAAGATAGCGATCCGATCAAGCCGAGCTGCCGTCCCATCACCGTGTACTCGTTTCCGAGCGTGCCGGCGAAGCTGTTAGTGGGCGAACCGTCCGTCGTCTTCCGATTCCAGGTCTTGGTCAGCGACTGCTCCAGCTCAGCAAGCTCGGGCGTCTTCAGCCCCTTCTGCGTGACCGGGCTCCAGGTCACCACCTTCTGATGCTTTGCCAAGCGATCGAAGGTACCCGGAAGATCGCGGGTGCCGTCGTCCAAGCCGAGGAAGTCGGTGTCCCCACCCTTGTAGGTCTGGAACGTCTTGCCGGTCGTGCGTCCGTTGTACCCGCTCGAGAGGGAGAACTGCCGGATCGAGTGGCCGGGAAAGTCGCGTGTGGTCACATTGACCACGCCTCCGCCGAATTCGCCCGGCTGGTCCGGCGTGTAGGTCTTCTGTACCACAACGTTGTCGAGCAGACCGGCAGCGAAGATGTCGAGCGGAACGACCCGCTTGTTCGGCTCCGGAGTGCCGATGCTCGAACCGTTGACCTGGGTCTGGCTGTAACGCTCGCCGAGGCCGCGGACGTAGATGTACTTGCCGCCGACCACCGAAAGGCCGGTCACGCGCTGTAGCACCTGCGCCGCGTTTGAGTCGGTCGTCTTCGAAATCTGATCCGAGCCCACACCGTCACTGACCGCGGCCGCGTTCTTCTGCTTCGCAAGGACAGCTTGCTCGGAGTCGCGGATGACGGTGGAGCGAACCTCGAGTGTTTCGACCTCGATCGCATCCGGAACGAGTGCGAAGTCGAGGGAGATGGGCGGCTCTCCGGCCTTCACCTCGAAGGATGCACTGCGCTTGAGCCTCCGCCCGACCTGGCTCACGAAGAGGCGGTAGTTGCCAGGGGCCGCCGCGATACGGAAGGTCCCGTCGGCCATCGACATTGCGCCGCCGACGACTGTGCCCACGGAATCATCCGCGGTCGCGAGCTTGTGCAGGGCCACGGTCGCGTACGAGATCGGCTCGCCATTGTCGGAGCCGACTACCTTGCCGATCACGGTGAAGTCGGCGGCCATCGCGCTACTGGTGAGCACCGCACCGAAGACCATTACACAAACGAGCGCCGAGAGCGCTCCGAGCCATCGCATCCTTGCCATGCCTTCACGGACCCGGCCGTGCGTTTCCATCCGAACCATTCTTTTGCACCCCCTGATCATTGACGTTTTTCCGCTTAACCGACCCATCCGGACGGGCACTCTTGGCACCCGCCCGGATGGTG
>CAZZAH010000889.1:0-1607 GCA_964652115.1 uncultured bacterium
CTGCTCCACGGCTCGATCGTGACCGGGCCCTCGTTGCTCGTCCGTCGATCGCTTTACGAGCGGGTCGGTCCGTACGACGCGAGCTTCGCGCGCCTGGCCGACTACGAGTTCCTCTCGCGCGCCCTGAGCGAGAGCACGATCGAGCTGCTCGACCTGCCGCTGACCTGGGTCCGGCGTCACGCAGGCAATCGCCGCGGACCGGAGGTCGAGGCGGCGATCCGCGATAGCGCGACCCGCGTGCTCCGCCGCCTTCGCGCCGACGTCCCGCTCGAACGGATGTTTCCGGAGATCGAAGTGCTTGGGGACAGCGCGCGCATGCGAGCGCTCCTGGAGCGCGGCGGAGCGTGTCTCCGCCAGGAGATGCATCGCGAGGCGGGGGAGGATTTTCACGCGGCGCTCGATCACGCGCCCTCGCCGCTCGAGCCCGAGCTCGCGCTCGGAACGCTCTACCTCCGTGAATCGCGGCTGGACGAAGCCGAAGCACACTTCGCGCGCGCGAGGAACGTGGCCCTTCGGAGCCCGCGCCCCTTGCTCGGGCTCGGTCTGGTCGCGGCGGCGCGTCAGCGCTGGCAGGAGGCCGAGGCTTCGTTCAGCGCGGCGATCGAGCTCGATCCGTTGAATCCGGTGGCTCGATCGAACCTGATCCTTCATCGCTTCCGCGTGCCCGGGCTCGAATCGCCGCTCACGATCGAGATCGAGGCGCTGGTGCGCGATCTCCTCGGTCGTCTTCGTCCACCCGATCTCCCGCTCTCGCTGCTCGAGGTCGACGATCCGAGCGCGGCCCGGCCCTTCGGGCTCCTCTAGCCTTCGAGGCCGAGGCCGTGGATCACCTCGGCCAGGATGTGCCCCCAGCTCTTTCCGCCCTCGCTCGCGCGCGGTCCCTCGTCGCGGAGATAAGTAGCGAGCTCGCGGAACCATCGGAAGCGCGCCTCGATCGCCAGTCGCGCGCGGAGCTCGGGCGCGAGCTTCATCCGGCCCATCGCCTCGAGCAACGGCGCGAGCCCACGGCCGCAGAGGTCGCGGAAGCGATCGATCTTCGGATCGACGAAGCGGAAGTCGAGCCCGAATTCATAGGGCGTTTCCGTCATCAGGCCGGCCGCGCGTACGATTCGCGCCACCGGCGCATAGGGCGAGTAGAGATAGAGCTTCGAGTCGAGGCTCACCGCCTTTTTCAGGAACGGCGCGTCGCTATCGATCGCGTCGAGGTTCTCGAGCAGCTCGTCCAGCGTGGTCCACGGATCAAAGAGGATGAGCCCGTGACCATGGATGGTGCGGATGCGGCCTTGGCCTCCGCGATCGAGCCGACGGAGAAAGCGCGCCGCGCGGCGATTTTCGTGACTCGACACTCCCTTGTGAAAGAGCGTGAGGCTTCGATCGACGAAGCTCTCGAAGCCGACCTGCGTGATCGACACGCCGATCCCGGCCTCGGCCACGCGCGCGAGCGACGCCTCGATCGCGGTTTCCTGCGCCTTCAGCACCGTGACCATGGTGCGGAGACGAAGCTCCTCCGGTCGCTTGCCGTCCTTGGCCAAGGCTTCGAGCAACGGATCGAGCAGTCGAAACGGGCTCTCACTCTGAATGGCGAAGGAGCGAATGCCCTGCGCCCA
>CAZZAH010000890.1:0-1605 GCA_964652115.1 uncultured bacterium
CCTGGCGAAGAGTGCGCGCCCACGATCTGTGAGCGCCGCGCGTGCTGCCTCCCGGGCGACGCCTGCATCACGGTGAAGCCGGACTCTTGCCTCGCCGTCGGCGGCGAACCGGTCGAGGGCGGGACCTCGTGCGAGGTGTATGGCTGCGCCACACCGCGCGGTGCGTGCTGCTGGGACGGAGGCTGCTGGATCGAGGAGCAATGGTCGTGTGAATACCAGGGATATGTCTGGCTTGGTGATGACACCGCGTGCCTTCCGTCGGGCTGCCCCGAGCCGATCGGCGCGTGCTGCGAGCCGTTGGGGACCTGTGTTACGACGACGGAGGCGCGATGCCGGAATGAGTTCTCCGGCGTCTTTCAAGGAAAGGGCACCATCTGCGAGTCCCTCACTTGTCCGGCGGCCGTTGGTGCCTGCTGCTACTTCGACGGTACCTGCCATTCGGTCGCGGAGAACGAGTGCATCGGTGACTACCTCGGCGATCTCTCGATCTGTCCGACCGAGGGCTGCGGCGGCAACCCGAGCGGGACGTATGCCGCGACGATCCTGGTGGCGAGCGATCCCTTCGGCCACGAGCCCAGCGCACATTGGACGGAGGTCTCGCGGCTCGAGATCGAGGTCCAAGCCAACACGCTTCGGATCACGGGCGATGCACCGTGGGTCACGTTGACCGGACGCGTCGACCAGCCCGGTCACTTCGAGGCCAGCGGGGTGGGCGAGGTCGCCGGGCGCTCCGCGGTGCGCTGCCGCCTGATGGGGCGCCTCGATCGCGATGTGCGGCCGCCTCGCCTCACCGGCGTGATCGAGCTCGGTGACGATGGTCCGCCATTCTCGCTGCCGAACGGGAAGGTGACCTACACGATCGATGCGCTGCGGGATGGGCCCTAGCGGTCCGGCTCGCGGGTGAGGGATCGGCTCACCGTGGCGCGACTAATTCCCTCGTTCGAGCTTCGCGCGGAGCTTCGAAACGGCGCGACCGAGCTCGGAGCCCGGACCCGACTCCGTCCTCGTCGCCAGCGACTCTGCCTCCGCCAGCGTGGAGGTCGCCGCGTTACGATCCCCGAGCGCCAGCTCCAGGTCCGCGCGCGTGCACAGCAGCTTCGCGATCTCGAACAGGTCGCCGAACGATCGAAGCTTCGATTCACTCTCCGAGAGCGCCGCGCGGGCCTCCGCGATCCGGCCCTCCGCGTGATCGAGCGCGCCGATGCGGTGAAGGACGACTCCTTCGAGCAGCCGATTCTCTGTTTGGCGGTCGATCGCGAGCGCTGCCTCGTAGCAGGTCCGCGCGTCGTGCGTCCGCCCGCACTCGAAATGAAGAAGCCCCAAGTCTCCGAGGACCGCGCCCTCCAGCATGCGGTTTCCCACCTCGCGCTGAATGCCGAGCGCGGCCTCGAGGTAGCCGAGTGCCGTGTCCATCTCGCCGCGTTCGCGATGGAGGTTGCCCAGGTCGCCGAGCGTGACCCCCTCGTAGCGGCGGTATCCCACCTCGCGGTGGATGGTGAGCGCCTCCTGAAATCGAGTGAGCGCTTCATCCAACTGGCCGCGACCTTGGGAGAGGTGTCCGAGGTTGCCCAGCGCGACGCCCTGCGGTGTTCGAGCCCCGACCTC
>CAZZAH010000891.1:0-1603 GCA_964652115.1 uncultured bacterium
AACGGCTCCTCGCGGAGAAATTGCCAAATGTTGTGGATGAAGGCGTCGGTCAGGCGGCGCGCTTCTCCTTGGGTTGGTCGTCTCGTTCCTTTCGCACTCCGTCCTCGAACTTCACTCCGGCTCGCACCTGAGCGACCAGGTGCGGCGCGTTCACGCGGCGCCAGCGTTGCTGCGACATTTCCAGCAGCTTGAAGGCCATCAGCAAGCCCTTCGCGCGCGAGCCAGCACCTTTGGTGACGCGCTGGCGCAGGCGCACGGTTGCGAACGGCGACTCGATCGGGTTCGCGGTTCGCAGGTGAATCCAGTGCTCGGCCGGGAAATCGAAGTACGTGAAGAGCTTCTCGCGATCGCGCACCAGCGACTCGACCGCCTTCGGGTACTTCGTACCGTAGTCGGTGACGAACTGGTCGGCGGCCTTCTCGGCTGCGGCCCGCGTCTCGGCGTTCATGATCTCGTGCAGCGCCCGCTTCGCCTTGGCCTGCAAGCCCTGCGGCAGCTTGTCGAGCACGTTCGCGAGCCGGTGAACCCAGCAGCGCTGCTCCTCGGTCTCCGGCCACACCTCGCGCACCGCCGCCCAGAATCCCAGCGCTCCGTCACCCACCGCCAGCGCCGGCGCTTTCATGCCGCGACGCTTGAGATCGCGCAGCAGCGTCGCCCAACTCTCCGTGCTCTCGCGGTAACCGTCCTCGACGGCGATGAGCTCCTTCGTGCCGTCGAGCCGCACGCCCAGGATCACGAGCGTGCACAGACGCTCGTCCTCGAGCCGGATGCGGAAGTGCACGCCGTCCGCCCAGACGTACACGTAGTCCCGATCGGCGAGCGAGCGTTTTCGGAACGCCGCGTACTCCGCCTGCCACTCGTTCGTCAGGCGGGAGATCTGCGTCGCCGAGAGTCCCGACGCCTTCGGACCCAAGAGCGAGCGGAGCGCCGGTTCGAAGTCGTTCGTCGACAGACCGCGCAGGTACAGGATCGGGAGCACCTCCGCCACCTTCGGGCTGCGGCGCATGTAGGGCGGCAGGATCTCGCTCGCGAAGCGCTCGCGCTCTCCGTGCTCGTTGACGCGACGGTCGTCCACCCGCGGCGCCCGGATCTCGACCGTCCCCGAGCCCACGGTCACGTGGCGAGCCTTCGCCTTGCCGTTTCGCACGACGAGCGCGTGGCCATAGGCATCCCGGTGACTGCTGTGGCGCTCGATGTAGCTGTCGACCTCGACCTCCAGCGCTGCGGCCAACATCCGCCGCGCTCCTTCCAGGGCGAGCTCGTCCAACATCATCGGTCCCTCGTGCTTCTCGTCCCTCGTCTCGACTACGCTCAACATCGGTGGCGTCTCCTCCCACCGGCCGGCAAGCCGGTGCCTCGGGTGTGGGTCACCCTCGGAGGTTACGCCACCCTTCCTTCACCACCGATCCACAACATTCAGAGATAACTCTGCCGGCGGATTTGCAGTTTCTCACCCACACAATCGGACCTGTAGTCCGCACATTTCGAGACATGGAGAGCGATCTTCTGCGGCTGATCGACGCACTGAAAGATTTTTCGAGCAATCGTCACTAACGCTGGCCGAGCTGCGATCGCGTGGTGATGTATCGGGGTTGTGGCGCGA
>CAZZAH010000892.1:0-1601 GCA_964652115.1 uncultured bacterium
CGGCGGCGAGCGCGCCCGCGCAGGAGATCGTGACCGTGCTCGGTTCGTGCGTCGCCGCGTGCCTCTACGATCCGATCGCGCACGTCGGCGGGATGAACCACTTCCTTCTGCCCGACGGCGATGAGGCGAGCCGCATGCCGAGCCGCTACGGCGTGCACGCGATGGAGCTCCTGATCAACGCCATCATGCGCGAAGGAGGCGATCGCCGGCGGCTGGTGGGCAAGGCTTTCGGCGCGGCGCATTCGCCCGTGCTCGGCGCGGCCGGACTCTCGGTGGCCGCACGCAACGCCGCCTTCATTCGTCAGTTCTTCGCGCTCGAGGGGATCCCGCTCCTGGCCGAAAGGCTGGGAGGAGAGCAGCCGCTCGAGGTCCATCTGGACACCGGCACCGGCAAGGTTCGCGTGCGCGCATTGGAGAAGACCTCCTTCACCGAAGAGATCGCGCCGCCACCGCCTCCCCCGGTCCAGTCCGACGACGTCACGCTGTTCTGAGGAGTGCTTCCATGTCTGTCGATGTCCGAGACACGATCGATCCCGCGGAGGTCAAGGCGCTTCACCAGAGGCTCGATCGGCTGGAGCGTCTGATGCACGACGGGCTCGCCGCGCAGTGCCAGTTCATGCGGCTCGACCTCGAACGCATCCGCACCGTGGCGCAGGAGTCGATCGGCATCTTGACCGAGAGCTTTCGCGGACTCGCCGGCGACGCCCGAGCCCAGGCCGAGATCCTAGAGCGGATGGTCCACGTCGACAGTTGCTCCAAGGGGGGAACCGCCACGCTCGAGGCGTTCAGCGAGCACACCGAGTCGCTCTTGAGCTACATCACCACCACGACCGCCAACGCCAAGGTGCAATCATCCGAGTTGGCCGAGCGCTTCCGCGCGGTGACGTCGGAGATGGACTCGGTCTTGAAGCTCGCGGGCGGAGTGCAACGCATCGCGGAACAGACGCGCCTGCTCGCGCTCAACGCGACGATCGAAGCGCAACGCGCGGGCGAGGCGGGCCGCGGCTTCGCGGTGGTCGCGACCGAGGTAAAGGAGCTCTCGCGCGAGTCGGCCGGATTCGGCGACCACATCGATCAGATCGCCGACCGCGCGAAGCAGGGCCTGGCGGCGGCTCGAAGCGCGGTCGAGAACCTCGCCACCGCCGATGCCGACATCGCGACCCTCGCGCGCGAGCGGATGTCCGGCTTACACACGGAGCTCTCGGAGATGAACGAGGCCGGCGCGCGCGGGCTGAGCGAGGCGTCTGCCCTCTCGAACCAGATCAGCGCGCATGTCGATCACGCGATCCAAGCGCTCCAGTTCGAGGACATCCTCGGGCAGCTCGTCGGCCAGGCCGAGCGCAAGCTCTCGACGGTGGAGCAGCTCGTGCAGGAGCTCTCGACCATCCCGATCGAGATGTGCAACGCGATGGAAGTGGGGATCGATGCCGCCAGCCAGCGGGTTGCGCAGCTCGAGCAACGCTTCGAGGAGCAGTGGGGTCAGTTTCTGACGACCCACCATCGACCGGTGGAGCAGGAGCACTTCGAGACCGGATCGGTCGAGCTCTTCTAGCGGCCGCGTGCTCCGCTCGGTCGCGTCGCGAGCCAGAGAGTGTGGCGTC
>CAZZAH010000893.1:0-1598 GCA_964652115.1 uncultured bacterium
CGCGCTCCGCTGCATGCGCTAGTTCGGCGCCGCCATCAGCGACAGTCGACTCGAACTCGCTCAGCGTCGACCTGAAAGCGCATTGGTGCTGAGAATGGAAAGTCATCCACCAACAGACCAATCTTGCTCCAAGTAGCAGCCTTCGCAAGTTGGTAGTCATGAGGAGTCACGCCGTAGACCTCTGCGACCAGCACATGCTGGCCCGTAGCCACGACGCGGTAGGCACCAGCGTCCCGAGCGCGGGCAGGAATGGAATCGAGCCCTGGCGTACCGGGCCACGCGATCACCGTATCGTGGCACGCGCAGAACCGTGTAGGAGCCTGAGCAGGTGCAGAGCTGAGGGGCGACTCGCAAGACACATTGAAAAGTACCTCGCCAGTTGACTCGTAGCTCTGCGCGGGTGCGAGGACGACCCAGAAGCGAGGGTCTGGCGAATCGTCAATGTTACTCGGCTTCGGCAAGGAACGGTCAATGAAAACGGTTGAGCAGGAATTCAGCTCAAACCGCTTGTCATCGAGTTCCTCCGGTGATCGCCCGATCGCAAAACATGGGATCGGATACGGTCCCCGGGGGAGGATCACCGCTTTGGAACCGATGTTGCGGAGGGTAATGGCCAGCTCGATTCGAAGGAGATCAACGTTCTTATCGGCCGTGCGGCAATATTGCAACCGTTGGACTGTAGTCGTCACGCTCAACGAGCGACGTGCCTCACGGTTACTCTGCGAATACGCTCGCGGTACCAGAGAGGTCACCAGTACGAATGCGATGCAGGCCATCATCGACGTATGCCACAGGCCGGGCCAAGCGCGGCGCGCGGTCTTGTCGGGAGAACGGTGAAGTGTCTGAAAGGTCACAATCGCCTTATCGGAGCGGAACCTAAGATCACAAGCGCAGGCGCCGAACGTCAAGCATCAGCGGGCGCGCGCGACGGCGTCAAGGGTAACAGACGAAGCCCCGCTGCGCGCGCTCCGCTGCATGCGATAGTTCGACCGCGTACCGCCTTACGGTGAATCTGAATGCGAGCCACCCTTGTACCAGATTGAGCCATCAGCGAACGTGACCGAGACGAGACCGAAAACGACGCGTCGCAACTCACCGACCGGCGTGCCATCTCGCTTGAAGCCGCGAAAGGCACCGCCTGTCTCATATTCGAGTACCTCGCCGACTGCGATCGTTGTTCCGGACTTGCCATCGGAGGACCAAACATCGCGAGCGTTCTCGTAGTCTTCGGTATATTCGACCTCATAGGCAGTGACGTCTTTTGATCCGCAGTTCGAAAGGGCCACCCTCGCCGACCAACGAGGTGCGTTCCACGACCCCTCCGCGAGTGTGACGCAAAGCGGCGCATCAGGCTGGGCTTCGACCGAGAAGCGAGAGTCGACGGAAGATTCGGGCGGAAGCTCGACCGACCAGGATCGAACTGGCAGCAGCGGCGCCAGAACAAGGAAAGATGCACAGAGGAGCACGAGACCGGACAGGTATCGATTGCACTGTGTCACGATACAGCCTCCTTTGAAGAAGCGGCGCCTTAGGGACGAGCGGTCGAACGTCAAGCATCAGCGGGCGCGCGCGACGGCGTCAAGGGTAAACGGAACGAT
>CAZZAH010000894.1:0-1598 GCA_964652115.1 uncultured bacterium
GTACTACAGCTCGGCGAATACGATCGCGCTCCGCTTCGCCACTGGCGCGCTGACTACAGTAGTCGGATGCCTTTGCGTCCGCCCCAACTACTAGGAGGACCGATGACCTCACCCATCTCCGAAGTCCTCGGCCCGACCTGGCTCTACGTCGCGGACACGCACAACGCGACCAGCCTCTACCTCGAGCGCCTTCGCATCGGGCTCGACCTCGCGCGTGCGGCAGTCGGTTCGTTCGAGGGGCTGATCCATGCGGGCGATGCGACGGCCGACTTCCTGCCGTGGTGGTATGACAGCGAGGGCGGCGGCGCTGGCTCGGGCGATCAGGTTGTACAGGCACCGGGCAATCACGACACCGAGACCGAGCTGGGCGACGAGCCGCCGGCTGATCCGTTCGCGACGTTCAAGGCGTCCTTCCCTTGGTTCAACGAGGGCCGCGAGTTCGCGCGGGTCAGCGTCGGCGGTGTTTCGTTCTATATCCTCAACACCTGTGACGACGTGCTCTACGGCGGGCTCTCGCAGTACGGGAACTGCAACCCTCCGGGAATCCCGGATAGTTGCAAGCCGGGCTTCGGCGGCATCCTCGATCCGAATAGCGAGCAGCGGCAATGGCTCGCGGCCGAACTCGCGGCAGACGATCACCCGTGGAAGGTCGCGGTCATGCACCGGCCACCCGCCGCGCCGTACGCAAACAGCTACCGCCCCGTCTTCGACGCGCTCTTGCCCGTGCTGACCGCATGCGGCTTCTCGATCGCCGACTGCGGGGACATCCACATGGGCTCGCTCTGCGGCCCGTTCGAGGGCATGTACACCGCGACGCTGGCCGGCGGCTACGTCGTGCGGCAGGCGAACCTCGGCATCCTGGACGCATCGCTCGTGAAGTGGGCGAGCGGCGGGACGCAGACGAGCGGGCTTGTCCACGTCGCGGCGCAGACCTTCGGCGAGGACGCGATGCTGCACCGCGTGTGGGAGGTGTCGAACGCGCAGCCGCAGGGCGCGCTGGTCTGCTCGAGCGTGCTGCCGCGCAACGCGGGATAGGTGTACATCCTCTAAGGGGCCAACCGAGAGAGGCAACAGGGAGTCCTTGACCGAACATGGGGCCAACGAGATGGGACTAGGCAAGCACATCAAGCTGGAGGCGGGCGACGGGAACGGCACTCCTCGCGGCGTGCGTGTAACCGTAGCGGGCGCGGTCGGGCTCGCGATCTCGCTGCTCACACTCGGCGGAACGATCGTCGGAATCTCGCGCGCGACGGATCCGGCAGTCTCGCGCATGAAGTTCGATGCGCTCGCGGCGGAGATGCATGCGAGCGATGCCGCGCTCGCGGTGCAGATCCAGAAGCTTGCCGACGTGATGGACCAACGCCTGGCGGACAACGACAAGACGCGCGCGTTCTGGGTGCAGCACTTCCAAGAAAAGGACGAGGAAGCGAAGGAGGAAACGATGCGGGCACGAGCAGACATGAAAGACGCGATCAACGACGTTCGTGCGCGCGTGGCCAAGATGGATGACAAGCTCGATCGGCTGCTCGATGCGGGCGTCGTGCCGAGGCCACGATGAGCGTAATCCTACTCACGCCCTTCGACATCGCGCGGAAGTT
>CAZZAH010000895.1:0-1592 GCA_964652115.1 uncultured bacterium
TTGTACAACAGGCGCTACAGCGGGGCGATACAGCGACGCTACGTCGACCGCGAGCGACCGGCACTGCCTCGATCGCGGTGCTCCCCTTCGTTAATCGAAGCCGCGACGTGGATGACGAGTACTTCTCCGACGGTCTTGCCGACGAGATCCTGAATCTTCTGGCCAGGGTGCGCGGCCTGCGCGTGGTGGCACGGAGCTCTGCCTTCAAGTTCAGGGGAACCACGGACGACATCGAGACGATCGGACGAAAGCTCAACGTCGCGACCGTGCTCGAAGGGAGCGTGCGAAAGTCCGGCAACCGCATTCGTGTATCCGTTCAGCTCATTCAGGTGTCGGACAGCTTTCACCTCTGGTCCGAGAGCTATGACCGCATGCTCGACGACATCTTCGCGGTGCAGGACGACATCGCCCAATCGGTCGTGCAAGAGCTCCGGTCCAGTATTCTCCACGAAGCCGTAGACGCGCGCACGAAGGGCGAGGTCGAGGTCGAGGTCGCCAAGGCCGCTAAAGGACGCGGCACCCATCCCGAAGCGCACCGGCTCTATCTCTTCGGCAAGCACTTGCTCGCACTCGGCAATCGCGAAGCGAAGATCAAGGCGCTTGCACCGCTCAAGGAAGCGCTCGCGCTCGATCCCGGACTTGCACAAGCCTGGTACGAGCTGTCGAATCTCTACCAGGCCTACGCGAATCACGGAATCCTCTCCATGAGCGAAGGATATGCACTCGCGTGTGACGCCGCGCAGCGTGCAATCGAGCTTCAACCGGATCTCGCGATGGCGCACGCGCTGCTCGGCCTGCATCGCCAGGTGTTTTACCGGGACCGGCGGGGCGCGACGTCCATTCGGCGCGCGCTCGAGTTGGCGCCGAACAGTCCGCTCGTGCTTCGTGTCGCGGGCAGGTCGGCGCGCTTGGAGGGACGCCTGGAGGAGGCGCTCTCGCTCAACCAGCGCTCGGTGGAAAGTGACCCTCTGTCCCCGCCGGCCCACCACCAACTCGGCGACGCGTATCTAGCTCTCGGTCGCTTTGCCGAGGCGGAAGCCGCGTTCCGGCGAACGCTCGATCTCCTGCCGGTCAGCATGGTGACGTCCGCGGTGCTCGCCTTCGCGCTGATGGGGCAATCGCGACTCCAGGAAGCCCTCGCGGCGGCCAAGGCAGAAGCCGACGACACCTTCCGCCTTTGGGCTCTCGCTCTCGTTCATGACGCTGCCGGCGACCGCGCGGCGTCCGACGCAGCGCTTCGCGAGCTGATCGAGATCGGCAAGCACGACTCTGCTTTTCAGATCGCGGAGGTATACGCGAAGCGAGGCGACTTGGGTGCCGCGTTCGCCTGGCTCGAGCAAGCGTTCGCGCAGGAAGACAGCGGCCTGTCCGAGGTAAGAGCAAGCTGGTGCCTCCGCGAGCTGGAGCACGATCCGCGGTGGACGCCGTTCCTCGCGAAGCTCTGGACCGCCTAGTCCGAGCCCGCAGCGTTGTGTAGTAGACTCTCACGATGAAATTGGAGCCCGGTGTCCGCCTGGGCAATTACGAGATCCTCGCCGCCATCGGGGCGGGCGGCATGGGCGAGGTCTATCGCGCGCGGGATCTCCGCCTGG
>CAZZAH010000896.1:0-1287 GCA_964652115.1 uncultured bacterium
ATGGAGCAGAAGTGGGCGACTTTGGCTCCCTCTTGGGGGAGCGTTTCGTCGTGGTAGGAGCGGGCCGTTTCGGGATCGAAGGAGAGGTTGAACTGGTCTTCCCAACGGAACTCGAAACGAGCTTTCGACAGCTCGTCGTCGCGCAGCTGGGCTCCCGGGAAACCCTTGCCCAAGTCCGCCGCGTGGGCGGCGATTTTGTAGGCGACCACTCCCGCCCGCACGTCGTCCTTGTTCGGCAGGCCGAGGTGCTCTTTAGGAGTGACGTAGCAGAGCATCGCGCAGCCGAACCAGCCGATCATCGCGGCGCCGATGCCGGAGGTCAGGTGGTCGTATCCGGGCGCGATATCCGTGGTGAGCGGGCCGAGGGTATAAAACGGCGCCTCGCCGCAAACCGCGAGCTGCCGGGTCATGTTTTCTTGAATCAGGTGCATCGGCACGTGGCCGGGGCCTTCGATCATCGTCTGGATGTCGTGGCTCCAGGCGACGTGGGTCAGCTCGCCCAGGGTATCCAGCTCGGCGAACTGGGCCTTGTCGTTGGCGTCCGCGATCGATCCGGGCCGCAGGCCGTCGCCCAGGCTGAAGGCCACGTCGTAGGCCTTCATGATCTCGCAGATCTCCTCGAAGTGCGTGTAGAGGAAGTTCTCGCGGTGATGCGTCAGGCACCACTTCGCCATGATCGAGCCGCCGCGCGACACGATTCCCGTCACGCGGTTCGCCGTCATCGGGACGTAGCGCAACAGCACGCCGGAGTGGATCGTGAAGTAGTCGACGCCCTGCTGCGCCTGCTCCTCGAGCGTCTCCATGAAGATGTCGATGTTGAGGTCTTCCGCCTTGCCGCCGACCTTCTCGAGCGCCTGGTAGATCGGCACGGTGCCGATCGGCACCGGCGAGTTGCGCAGGATCATCTCGCGGGTTTCCTTGATGTTCTTGCCGGTCGAGAGGTCCATGACCGTGTCGGCACCCCACTTCGTCGACCAGGTCAGCTTCTCGACTTCTTCCTCGATCGACGAACTGACTGCGGAGTTGCCGATGTTCGCGTTGATCTTCACGAGGAAGTTCCGGCCGATGATCATCGGCTCGCTCTCGGGATGCAGCCGGTTTGCCGGAATGATGGCGCGGCCGCGGGCGACCTCGCTGCGGACGAACTCGGGGTCCACGTTCTCGCGAAGCGCGACGAAGCGCATTTCCTCGGTGATCTCGCCCTTTCGCGCGTAGTGCATCTGCGAGAAGTTCGTGTCGCCCCGCGCGATACGCTCCGCATCCAGGCGCTCCCACGCGCCTCGGGCG
>CAZZAH010000896.1:1297-1591 GCA_964652115.1 uncultured bacterium
GCGCGATACGCGCATCGATCCACGGCTGGCGAAGCTTCGGGAGGCCCGTTCGCACGTCGTGGCCCTGCGGGCCGGAGGTCTCGTAGAGGTGGATGGTTTCGCCATTGGTCAGGCGAACCTCCCGGGTCGGGATCTTGAAGGTGTCAGTCATTGGTTTGGTTGGGTTATCCGCCGATGGAGGCCATCGTCTCTGCTGAAGGTGTGAAGCCCGGCTCGTTGATGCCGTGGCCGGCTTCCTTGGTCGCAACCGTCGCGATTAGGAACTGGCGAATCTCGTCGTCCGATGCGCCGCCG
>CAZZAH010000897.1:0-1591 GCA_964652115.1 uncultured bacterium
CCGCCGCGCCTTGTTGCCGGTGATCGGGGTCACGACGGCGGGCGAAGGAGTAGGCGCCGAAGCGCGAGCGGGCTCGTTCCGTGGGGTCTGTGCGATGGACTCCACGGCCTCACTCGGCTCCGGCGCCGATCCGTTGATCGGGGCATCGACCGACGTCGAGGTCGCATCGACCGATTCCGACTGAAGCCGCGCCACGACCTGATCGAGCGTGCGCGGGCGCGAGGGAGCGCTTTCGATGATCTGCGCGGCCTCGCGCTTGAGCTCCTCCGCCTCGTCATCGTTCACCAGCCCGAGCGTGGCGTCGGGATAGACCGCACGCGCGAGAGCCTGCGAAGCACGAGCGCGCAGCATCGCGGCCGGGTGCGCCTTCCAGTTGTCCTTCCCCGCGAGCCCGGCGATCGTCGCCTCCTCGATCGTGTAGGACATCGTGGTCTCGCGCGTCGACCCTCTGCGCTTCGTGACGTAGGTCGCGATCTTGGCCGAGCTCTCGACCAGGTCGAAGTACTCAGCCTCGCCACTTCGCAGCACGAGCGCGACCGTCGCCTCGGCCGAGACGCGCGCCTTGCCCTGGATCACGTCGATCGAGCCGAGCGCCTGCATGTACTTGAAGCCGAGCTCCTCGCCCTTCAAGAGCACGATGAGGAGATCCGCCGGCTTGCCTTGCAGCGCCTTCGGGATGAGCGAGGACTCGGCGAGGGTCTGCGCGAGGCGCATCGCGGTGACGATGTTGGCCGGCATAGCAGAGACCGCGCCCGACTTCTTCGACTGCTGCGCGACGCCCTGCTCTTGATTGGTGACAGCGATTTCCGACATGGATCACTTCCCCCTTCTGAGGACGCGGAAGGTCGACTCGGCCACCGCATGCGCGGCGCGCGTCTGCTGCTTCCACGAATAGCGCCCACCGCGCGGGAGACGACCTGCCTGGTGCGCTCCGATCGCGGCCTTGAATTGGTTCTCCAGGAGCTCCTTGCGCTGCTCCAGCCCCTTGAGGTCTTCCTTCACCTGGAGCAGCTCGAGGTCCCACTCGTAGGCCTCATCCGGCAACGCGATCTCATCGAGGTCATGGTTCGGGAACATCTTCGCGAGCGTCTCGCGATCGAGCGGCCCGACCGGCGGCGGATCCTTGCGCTCGACGCGCTCCCAGAACTCCAGCTCCTTCGCGAGGAGCATCGCGCAGAAGTCGTCATTCCGCGCGACGTCGACGATGTGCAAGCGATTGCCGCCGAGGAGCGCGGCGAAGCTGCCCCACTCCGCGCCGGTGACCATCAGGTAGTGCTGGAGCTGAATCGCGTACTGGATCGGGGGCTCGGGCTCCCACTCGCCCGCCATCCACTCGCCGACGTTCTTGCACTCGACGACGCCGCGCTGGCCGAGAGGATCGGCGGCCACGCTCATCGTCATTCGGTCGACGTGCGCGATGATCTGCGGGTGATCTGGATGCACGCGCGTCCCTGGAGCTTCGACGACCCTTCGCCCTGTCCGCTGCGCGTAGGCTTCGGCGATGAAGGGCTCGAGTCGGTTGCCCCACTGAATCCGCTCGAGCTCGCCGAGGTCCGGCTCATCGAGGATCCCTGTCTTCTCGCAGTACACC
>CAZZAH010000898.1:0-1590 GCA_964652115.1 uncultured bacterium
CCTCGTTCTCGGTCAACCGCCCCCTTCGACGTCTCCCAAGGGCGCTCCAAGCCTCATTGAGCCGATTGCCGAGATTGAGAGGTTAGGTACCGCCGAAGAGTTCGCCACCCTGGCGGAGCTCCTGAGAACCCTCCTCGTGGGGTACCGCGTCACTCGGGAGGCACGAAAATGAGGCATCTTGATCTCGAGCAGGTTGACAGCTGGATCGCCTCGATGTCCGAAGATCCGGGAAGCCTCGATCTTCTGCGGCACCTTCTCGAGTGCCCGAGCTGCGCGGCGCGTGTTCAGGACCAGCTCAATGCACCCTCTGAGTCGGAACCGCACGGATCGAGCATCGACTACTCCCAGATCTGGTCGCGGGTTATCGACCGGGCTCGCTCGGCCGAGGCGCGAGCGCGCCGCGTCCGCGGGCAGGTGGTTGAGCGAGTCGAAGAGTTGCTCGCGACTCCGCCCACGTCGAGACTTGAGCGGGTTCGTCGGGAGCGCCGATTCGCCCACCGCGCGATCGCCGAGCAGGCACTGGCCACCATTCGCTCCCAGCCCGAGCGGATGGAGGATCTGGCTCGGATCGCTCTGGCGATCACCGAAGGTCTACCGGAGCGACGGCACCTACCCGCGGTACGGATAAGTCTGCTCGCCTCGGCTCGGTGCCACCTCGCAGAGGCGTTACGCGCAGGGGGACTCCTCGACCGAGCCGAGTCCGAGCTTGAAAAGGTCGCCCTTCCTACCGAGCTCAGCGACGCACTCGAACGGGCACGTTACTGTCGTGTGCTTGGAGCTGTCCGAAGGGACCGGGGAAGGCTGGACGAAGCGCTGGCCCTCTTCGGTCGAGCCGTCGATCTCTACGAGGATCTCGGCGAAGTCGAAGCTCTGGCCGAAGTCCGGCTCGCGATCGGCAGCCTCTACTTGGAGCTGTTCGATGCCCGCCGCGCCCGAGCTGCCTTCGAAAGTGTCCTCCAGGAACCGCAGCCGGTTTCCCGGGTCCACGTCGCTCGCGCGATTCAAGGTCGGGTTCTCGCCCTCCTCTTAGCGGACGGAACCGAAAGCGCGCTATCCGCGCTCGATGAGGTGGCTGCGAGCTGCCCTTGGGAGCCTGAGTCGACCGAGGCCCTCACGCTCCTTGCCCTTCGCGGCCGGCTGGAACTGAGCGCCGGCCATACCGGAGCTGCCCGTGATGCCCTCACGCGGGCGCTCCAAGGACTTTCGCGGTGCGGCGCGGCGCTCGAAGCCGCGCACGCCGGGGCGGCCCTGGCACTGCTCTACCTCCGGCAGAACGAATCCCCGAAGGAGCGCCTTGACCTTGCGGATCTGCTCGACATGCTTTCGACCTCAGGAGTACCGTTCGAGGTGGAGCTCTCCCTGGTTGGCCTTCGCAATGGGCTTCGCCAAGGATCCCTCCCTCCTCGGCGCCTCCGACACCTGCTCGCCGCGATTGAGCACCACCGGGACATCGACCCCTCGCGTTACTTCTCGCTCCGCCGCAACATGATTCACTGAGGCCGATTCTTCGATGAGATCTCGGCGCCGTGCATTCCCAGATCAGGCTGATTCCGAGTTCTCGCCGTTCCGCGAGACGGTGCTCGTCCACAT
>CAZZAH010000899.1:0-1589 GCA_964652115.1 uncultured bacterium
TGTCAGCCGAGCCTTCGTGCTCGGGGTGCGCGCGACGCGAAACCTCGGAAGAGCCTATCTAACGTGCATTCGCGTCGGGGAATGTGAGAGGCGGTGCCTTGCGGCGCCGCCTCTCTAGTTTTTTGCGCTGACGGCCTCGGCGCTCCCCCGCGGTGAAGGGTCGGCGCCAGGCAGAGCTGTCACGGACAGTGGAGCGCGCGGCTGAACGCCTCGCCGAATATGGTGAGGTCCGACAGATTGCAGAGGTTGTCATTCGTATAGTCGTGGCACTCGGCCGGGGCGAAGCCATTGAACTCGCGGGAGAAGAGAATCAAGTCGGCCAAGTTCACCACGCCGTCCGCGTGCGCGCCGTCAAAGTCGGGACTCTTCACGTTGATGTAGGAGCGCATGGTCACGCCATTCGCTTTGATCAAACAGGCACTGGGCTGTGCATCGCTACACCCTCCGGCCGCGACGGTGATGGAGCAGCGTCCCTGCGAATCGGTCGTTGCGCTCAGCACCGCACCCGGGCAGACCGGATGATTCGACGTCAAGAGCACGACGACCTGAGCGTTCGCCATCGGCTGACAGGTAAAGGGGTCTTTGATCAAGATCGACAGCACCGAGGCGGTGAGCGGCGTCCCGCTGTGCGGCGAGACCACGGCGCCAACGAGGTCATCCCAGGGATCCACCTCGACGCAGTTCGGATCCCAGATGTCGGCGCGGGCTTGGGTGGACAAGGCGAAGAGTAGGAATGACGCGGCAGCGATTCGACCGAGCATGTCTCCCTCCCGAGAAGGCTATGGCCAGTACCGCCGGGGGGGGCGCGCGAACTTCGCACGGGACGGTAGTTCGATGGCCTCGAGTCTGGCCAAGCAGACGGCGAGGGCGCAAGCGTGAATTGCGCGCGAAACGAAATCGGCGAAGCGGGACCTGCCGCTTCGCCGATTCGTGCAGAACCTCGAGGTTGGTTCGCTACGGAATCGCGTTGGTCGGGATCTTCGCCGTGACGCCGATCTCGCGCGCGAGGTGGAATTCCATCTCCTGATTCGGGTCGAGGACGATGTCCTTGCCGCGCGTGGCGACGGCCCAGACTCCACCGACCGCGGCGCCGCCCGCCGCGCCCTTAATCGCGCCCTTCTTCCCGCCGAGGATGCCGCCGATGATCGCGCCGCCGACCGTGCCGCCCACCACCTTTTGCACGTCCCCGCTCGTGGTGCTCTCGCCTTCGAGCGTCAGCGGCTCGGCGAAGAGGCGATAGTTCTTTCCGTCGGGTGTGGTGAGCTGGTTCACCTCGAGCACCATCTGCGCCTTGCCGCCGACCTTGGGTGCGCGCTTCGCCAGGGTGACGTTGCCCTTCACGGTCGAACCTTCAGGGATCGCGTTCGCGCCATCGATCTGCACGTTCCCTTTCGTCGTCGCGTCGAAGGCCTGGCCCGCGATCTCGTTCTCGGTCGAGAGGGTGTTTTGCAGACAGATGTGAAGCGGGGTGCCCGCGGGCACGGTCACCACCTTCATCACGAAGGCGTCCTTGGGCGGTGCCGGCTTCGGGTCCGGCTTCGGCTCGGACTTGGGTGGCTGCGTGGTCGGCGTGGGCGTGGTCACCGGCG
>CAZZAH010000900.1:0-1181 GCA_964652115.1 uncultured bacterium
TCTATCGGCAGGTGGGGCTCGAGGTGGTGGAAGAGCTGCGGCCGCTCGCGCGCGGTGACGAGGGGATCGAGTGGAAGAGCGAGACGCGGGTGGCGGCGTGGGTCGTGTATGCGCTGGGGGCGGCGGGAGAGTAGCGGCCCGTGCGCGTGCAATCGGGGCGGTTGGCTGTGCCAGGCGCACCAACAGTTTGGGGAGCAGGTCGCGACGCGGCTCGACGAATTGAACGAAGTCCTGGCGGACTGATATCCTCCGCGCCATGGACCTGAAAGGGATCATTGACGTCGTCAACCGAATGAAGGCCGCTGGGGTCATCGACGAATACGCCATAGGTGGAGCTGTCGGAGCCACGTTCTACCTCGAGCCCATCTCTACACAGGATCTGGATATCTTCGTGACGTTTCGCTCCGATCCCGCCAGCCTCCTCGTCGACCCACAGCCGATCTTCGACTATCTCAAGCTGCACGGCGGGACGATCGAAGGCGAGTACGTCATGATCGCAGACTGGCCCGTGCAATTCCTTCCGCCGACCGGCCCGCTGGTCGAGGAGGCTCTTGCGGAAGCGGTCGAGGAGAATGTCGAGGGGACGACGGCGCGCGTCTTCACTGCGGAGCATCTAGCGGCCATCGCGCTCGAGACCGGGCGCGCGAAGGACAAGGCCCGCCTGGTCCAGTTCATCGAATCCGGGGTCCTAGACACCGCACGCTTCGAGGACGTTCTCGGCCGTCATGGACTGGTCGAGACGTGGCGGAGGGTCAAACGGCTGCTGTTGGACGAGACGCCATGACATTCGATCTGGAGAAGATCCTCGAGAGCAAGCGCGCCCGGCGCCGCAAGCTGGCCGCATTGCCGATCGCCGAGAAGCTGCGAATGCTCGAACACCTGCGCGATCGCCAGATCGCCATTCGTGGCCGCACATTCCGTCCGGACCCCAGCGCCTATCGCCCGCGCCCTGCTCTCGGTCAAGCGAAACGGCATCAGTAAGGCTCGGTCACAGGCGCAGGACTGCAATGCAAATCACCGACGTTCGAATCTCGAAGCGCGACGACGCCAAGCTCCGGGCATTCGCCAGCATCACCATCGATGGCTGCTTCGACGCGGAGACGCGAGCTATGTTGGAACGAGTCGTCCTCGAAGCGTACCTCGGGGACGATCCTGAACCGCGCCAGATGCGCGCGGCGCTG
>CAZZAH010000900.1:1191-1585 GCA_964652115.1 uncultured bacterium
ACGGCATCAGTAAGGTTCGGTCACACGCGCAGGACTGCAATGCAGATCACCGACGTTCGAATCTCGAAGCGTACCTCGGGGACGATCCTGAACCGCGCCAGATGCGCGCGGCGCTGCCGGTGCAACCTCCTTCGATGGGACGTGGCGCCATGCTCGAGTTACCTCCTCCCGACGACGACGGCCCGGACGAGACCGAGCCGCCGCCGCAGGTACCTGCGTTCTTCTGACCGCGCATCTACTTCGTAACCACCACCTCGAGATACTCGCTCGGCACCCGCAGCGCCGACGCGTCGTCGTGATTCCAGCGATCGAGGAACTCGAGCAACGCGAGGTGGAGCTTTTGCTGGCCCGCCTCGTCGAGCGCCGCGAAGGCCTTGTGCGTCGTCCCGTTGAA
>CAZZAH010000901.1:0-1585 GCA_964652115.1 uncultured bacterium
ACCTCGAGGACATCGCCGAGCGCTACGCCCTTGAATGGGACGAAGCGACCGACGGAGTTCTGCCGATGCTCGACGACGAGTGAGGCGTTCATCACGCCTTGCTCCCAGCCGCGACGCTCGTCGCGGCTTTCTCTTCGGCCGGATCCTGAAAATCGTGCCCCGAGAGGGAATGGGCTGGACATGGATGCGCATTCGCCTTTGGGGTCTCCGTCCGACCGCTCGGTAACTCCGGTGCCCTCGCGACAGTCTGCCACAATTGGTGGTTGCTTGGAATCTACCCAGCTTCACCCTGTTACACTTGGGGATCGAAGCTTCGGGGAACCCATCACCCGCCGGCCCGGCGAACCGAAGCGACATTCCAGTCGCACGCCATGGCCACAGTCACGCTTCCAAACCCCGGTCAGCTCGTTCAGGTCCGCCAACGGCGATTTGTGGTCGCACGGGTGGTTCGGTCTGAAGTCTCAGGCGGGGTTGGGCAGCAGTTGGGCAGCGCGCAGCATCTCGTGGCCCTGAAGAGTGTCGACGACGAGTCGGGGACTGACGATCTCGAGGTCGTCTGGGAACTGGAACTCGATGCCCACACTTTTGAGGGGGGCACTTTGCCCGCCCCGACTGGCTTCGATGATCCTCGTCGGATGGACGCCTTCATCGATGCTGTCCGATGGGCTGCGGTTTCAGCCGCCGACATTCGCACGCTCCAGTCACCATTTCGTAGCGGCATCGAGATCGAGGATTACCAACTCGATCCAGTCGTTCGTGCGCTCCAGATGCCGCGCGTGAATCTGCTCGTCGCCGATGACGTCGGCCTTGGCAAGACGATTGAGTCTGGGCTGGTCACGTTTGAGATGCTCCTTCGCCACCGGGCTCGAACGGTCCTGATCGTCTGCCCCGCTTCCATTCAGGTGCAATGGCAGGAGCAGATGCGCGACAAGTTCGGCCTGGAGTTTCGGATCATCGACAGCGAGGCCATGCGTCAGTTGCGGCGCTCGCGCGGGCTGCATGTGAATCCGTGGGCTCACTTTCCCCGTCTGATCACCTCCATCGACTTCATCAAGCGGGAACGTCCGATGCGACTGTTCCGCGACACACTCCCCGCTGGCGGCGAGGCAGTGTTTCCCCGTAGGTACGACCTGCTTGTGCTGGATGAAGCGCACAACGTCGCCCCCGCGTCCACCGGCAACTACGCCATCGATTCGCAGCGGACCGCCTGCATTCGAACGCTCGTGCAGCACTTCGAGCACAAGCTCTTCCTGACCGCGACACCGCACAATGGCTACCAGGAGAGCTTCACCGCACTTCTTGAGCTTCTGGACAATCAGCGATTCGCCGTCGGTCTGCCACCGACCAAGGAACAGCTTGGTGCGGTAATGATCCGCAGGATGAAGAGCGAGTTGTCCGAGCGGGAGGACGGCAGTCGTCGCTTCGCCGACCCCGACGTTGCCGCGCTTCCGGTGTCCTACTCGGCGGCGGAGCGCCGCGCCCACACCGTACTTCAGGAATACAGCCGAGCGCGGCAGAAGAGTGCGGGAACTCCATCCGAACGATTCGCGTGCGAGTTTGTCCTCAAACTCCTCAAGAAGCGGAT
>CAZZAH010000902.1:0-1584 GCA_964652115.1 uncultured bacterium
GGCGGCCTTCCCTCGAGCTCCTTGCTCGGGACGTTGCGAAGGCGCGGCCACATCGCGCGGAGCGCTTCCTTCGCCGACTCGGGCGGCATGCTGTGCAAGAGAAGCACGAGCAACGCCGGCGCCTCGTCCTCGAGCGCGCTCGGCAACCACGACCAATGGAGATCCAGCGCCGGCTCGAGCTTTCGTTCGGGCTCGCTCAGCAGCCACTCGCGGCGGAGCGCGGACTGCTCCTCGGGCGACAAAGCGTGAAAGGCGGCGGATGCGTCCTCGATGTGCGACCCCGCGAGAGGCGCGATGCGCGCTGAGGCCGCGGTGACGTGGGAGGCAGCATCGCCGGCGGGCGCCGCGACCCAACTCGACGCGAGCAGGTATCCGCGCGCGAAGCTCGACATGCCGTGAAGCAGCTCGGCGCTCATGCGTCGGGGCCCCTAGTCCTTAGACCGGCAGCCCGGCCGAGGCCTTCGAATCCGCCGCGGGACCGGAGGGAGTCGGCGCCTGCTCGGATCGACTCGCGAGCTCCATCGCGAGCGCGCGGTTCTTCACCACCAACACGAGCACCATTCCGATCAGGAGCAGCGTCAGAAGCGCGAAGCCGACGAAGAGCAGCGTGAGGTCTCCGCGTCGCTCTTCCAGTCGCTCGATCGGAGGAATGCCGGTCATGACGACGTTGACGTCCTCGGGCGCCATCCCCTCGATGCCGCCGCTGACCAAGGTCGCGATCGCGCCGCGGCTCAAGGTCGCGCCGTTCGGGGAGAGCCAGTGCTTGAGCACCACCGAAGCGGTCGAGCGCGGCCGCGGACCGCCTTGTAGCTGCGCCAGCGGATCGACCTTCGGGATATTCAGGATGACCGACGCGTTGATCACGCTCGGCAGCTTGAGCACCGCTTGCGCCAGCTCCCACTCGCGCGTCCGTCGATAGATCTCGCGGTCTTGCTCCTCGTCGGTGAAGAGCGATTTCTCCTTCAAGAGGTCGAGCAGCGCGTGCAGGTCCTGGTTGTGCGGCAGCTCGTTGGTCGCGACGACCTGACGAGCGAAGGCCTCCTGCTCGGCCGGCACCACGATCGCGAAGGTCTTCTCGTCCCCGCTGCCGCTCGACGAGAGCTGCGCCGGCACACCCGATTGCTGAAGCACCACCATGATGGTGTTCGCGTTCTCCTGCGTGAGGTCGGAAAGGAGCGGCACCGATTTACAGCCGCTCAGAAGACAGACGAGCAGCGCCGCGAGCCAAGCCCCCATTCGTCGCGTGATCAGATGCCCTCCCGCTCAGACATTCGTCTGGAAGATGGTCTTCATCCCGCCGACACCCTGCTCCACCGTCTTCGACAAGAGCTCGACGCTCTGCGCCATCTGGTGGCACTTGATCTGGACCGCGAGCAGCTCCTCCTGCGAGAACTGCTTGCCGCCGGAGAAGTCGGACATGAAGCGATCGAGCTCGCCGTAGTTGGAGCGCAGATCCTCGAGTCGCGTCTCGACCTTGTTCTGGAAGGCGCCAAGGTCGGTCTGGTGCGCGCGCTGGTCAAGGCTTTCGAAGGGACCGCGCGAGGTCTCGATCCGCTCGGCGAAGTAACGCACCTGGTCGCCGTG
>CAZZAH010000903.1:0-1582 GCA_964652115.1 uncultured bacterium
CAGTTTCTGCATGGTAGCGGGCTCATGCTCGGGCATGTACTCCCACAACGCGCCGTTCCCCGGAGTGGTCCGTTCATCGAAGCTGCTGATGGTGCTCAGGCCAGCTAGTTTGCCGACGCGAAATCCGAGCTGATAGATTTCATTGCGCTCCAGCTCGTACTTGCCTTCCAGATAATCGCGGTAGCGCTGATTCATCACTGCTTCGTTCGCGGGGTTGTACTCGAGCAGGATTTTGGTTGGCTTGAACTCGACCAGACGTTCCGCCAGTGCGACCAGATACTGCTGTGAGGCTGGGGTCATCACATCGATGGTGTCGAACTTGACCGCATCGAGGCCTGGATTGTCGAAGTGAAACAACCCGAGCAGCATGACCTTGGCCGGTGGCGCGGCCGCGCTGCCGGCCGTGTCGGCCGGCGGATCGGCGCCGACCGCATTGAATGAAATGCACAAGCTTGCAAGCAAGACCGTAGCAACTGATTTCATCGAGCGCTCCCCTTCTTCATCGGTATCCCCCCAGCGAATGGCCAAACAAGCCCGTCATTCGTCGACTCCGAGCGCGCAGAGTTCGTTTCGGGGTTTGCTCCGCGTCCATCAATTCCAGAACGCGCCTGCCGTGTACGGAGCGACGGGCGAGCAGGTTGCAGCTACGATGTCTCCGCCCGCGTCGAGCCGATCCGGATGAGGAGGTAACCGAGGCCGACCACCGCGATGAGCGCGACCTGCGCCGTGCGATTGGTTCTGAAGCTCGCGAAGCCCTGGGTCATCACCAGTCCGCCGAACGCGCCCAATCCGAGCACGCAGAGCACGATTCCCAGGATGATCAGATTTCGTTTCAACGACCTCTCCCCTCGAGTCGGGTAACGCCTTGGTCGCCGGGAGTGTGATAGGGCTGCCGATTCGTGTACAAGCCGCGGAATCCTTCGTAGGCCCGCGCCTGTTCCGCGCGTCCCTGCGTGCGCGCCAGGTCGATCGCGCGTGTGATCGCGCTCACCGCTTCGTCGAAGCGTCCCGCCTCGGCATAGGCCGCGGCGAGGATCTGAAGCACGCCCGGGTCACGGTACTGCATTCCGCGCGCCGCTGTCTCGGCCCTTCGCGCGGCCTGCGCGCCGTCCCGGAGCGAGGCGTCGGGCGTGGTGGCGAGGAGCCAGGCGAGGCGGCTGGCGCTCGTGTAATCCTCCGGCTGCTGCGCGAGGAGCGTGTCGTACTGCGCGATCGCCCCCGCGATGTCGCCCGTCTCGGCCAGCACGAAGGCGAGGTTCTGTCGCGCGCTCGCCGCCAGCGGTTCCGACGCGAGCGCTCGCGTGTAGTGCGCGATCGCTTCTTCCCGCCGGCCGAGCTTCTGGAGCACGTTGCCGAGGTTCACCTCCGCGCCCGGAAGCGAAGGCTCGAGCTCGAGCGCCCGCTCGAGGTGGGGCCGCGCGGCGTCGGGCGTTCCCACACGCGCAAGGGCCGAGCCGAGGTTGTAGTGCGTATTCGAGAGATCTTCCCGGATCGCGAGCGCCGCTTCGTACTCGGCGATCGCTTCGGCATTGCGTCCCTGATCGAAGTAGAGGCGTCCGAGGTTGTGGTGCGCCATCCAGCC
>CAZZAH010000904.1:0-1581 GCA_964652115.1 uncultured bacterium
TCGGGCGCGCGATCCAAGGGCCAGGGGTCGCGCAGGTCCTTCGCTTCGGGAGTGAAATGAACCATCGAATGAATGCCGCCGGCGTGCTGTTCGCGCTCGGTCTCTTCTGCTCAGGTTGCTCGATCATGCCCCGCTTCGGGCCCGCGCCCGAGGTCGGCCCGCCGAGTGAGCTCGCGGGGAGCGGACCGACCGAGGCCGACAGCAGCGTCACCGCGACCCCGGCCGCGCAACCGACGAGCACACGCAAGCGCGAGAAACCGGACACACCTCGTCAGGGCACCGCGAATGGGGGACAGTCCTCCGCTCCAGGCAACGGCACGCCGGCTCCGACCGAGCCGGCGATCACCTCGCCGACCGGCGCCAACAAGGACACGCTCGACGTCGCCAAGGGGACGATCGAGGCACGGCCAAGCGCGAACGACAGCACGCCGCCTCGCACCCTCTCGATCGAGCTCCCCGAAGAGGAGCGCGCGCGGCTCGAGACGCAGGCCTTGCAGGACATCGAGGCGGCGCAACAGCTCGCCGCCGAGGCGAAGATCCGGAGCTTGAGCGCGGCCGAGGAGGAGAAGCTCCTCACCGTGCTCGGCCTGATCGATCAGGCGGAGGTCGCGCGCGAGGGCCAGGATCTTTCCGCCGCGTCGAATCTCGCGCGAAAGGCGAGGCTGCTCGCCGCGGAGCTCATCCCGAAGTGAGCCAGTCGGCGGCCCAGACCCCGACGACCCAGGCGCCGGCGACGATGCTCGCGGCGCGCGACGTCTCCGTCCGCTACCCCGGCGGTCACGAGGCACTCAGCGGTGTGAGCCTCGAGGTCGCGCGCGGCGAGACGCTGGCCTTGGTCGGCGAGAGCGGCTCCGGAAAGACGACGCTCCTTCGCTGCTTCAATCGACTGGTGGAGCCTGAGCGCGGCGAGGTCTCCGTGCGCGGCGAGCCGGTCCGCGCGCAGGATCCGGTGCAACTGCGGCGGCACGTCGGCTACGTGCAGCAGGACGGCGGGCTCCTTCCCCACTGGACCGTCGCGCGCAACGTCGCCTTGGTGCCGAGCCTGCAAGGATGGGATCCCGGGCGCATCGCGAACCGTGTGCGCGAGGCGCTCACGCTCGTGGGCCTTGCCTTCGAGAGCTTCGCCGATCGTTATCCTCGGCGACTGTCGGGCGGGCAACGACAGCGAGTGGCGATCGCGCGCGCGTTGGCCGCCGATCCGGAGGTGATCCTGCTCGACGAGCCGTTCGGCGCGCTCGACCCGATCTCGCGCGCGGGGCTTCAGGCGGAGTTTCTCTCGTGGAAGTCGCGGCTCGGCAAGACGCTCGTGCTGGTGACGCACGATCTGGAGGAAGCGTTCCGCCTCGGGGATCGCGTGGCGGTGCTACGTGCAGGGAGGATCGAGCAGATCGGGAAGCCGGAGGAGATTCAGCGCGCGCCGGCGACGGAGCATGTGCGCGAGCTCATCCGGTTGGGGGTGCGCTAGCGGCGCCCCTCACGCCGCTTCCTTCCTGTCCATCCCAAGGAACACGCGGATCTTCGCCATCAGCTCGTCGTGGTCGAACGGCTTGGTCACGTAATCATCCGCCCCCGCCTCGAAGC
>CAZZAH010000905.1:0-1580 GCA_964652115.1 uncultured bacterium
GCCGCGAGCATGTTGCCGAGGGTGCGAAGCGGGCGCTCGATCTCGCTTCGCACCAGCAAGGCCGCGGCGATCCAGGGAATCACGAGGAGCAGGATCGTCGACCAGCGCATCGCCGCCGGCTCCGGCCAACGCAGAATCGACTGCACGGCGACGAAGAGCGCGAGCAGTCCGCCGCCCAGCGAGAGGAGAAGCACGCGCGCGCCGAGGGTCAGGGGCGGACGTGCGCTCATTCGTCCGCGCCGCGAAGTCCGAGGCGTTCCAATCGGCGATAGAGCGCGCTCCGCGAGAGGCCGAGGCGTTCGGCCGCGATGCTGACGTTTCCACCGGCGCGCTTGAGTGCCGCCTCGATGTGGAGCTTCTCGAGCTCCTCCAGCGGAAGGTCCGAGCGTGGCGCGTCGCGGCGTTCCTCGCCGAGCCCCAGATCACTCGCCTCGATCGAATCGCCCGAAGCGAGGAGGAGACCGCGCTCGATCGCATGTTCGAGCTCGCGTACGTTGCCGGGCCAGGAGTGGCCGCGCAAGGCACGCAGCGCAGTGGGGGAGAGGTCGAGTCGCCTGCCATAACGGAGCGCGATTCTCGCGAGGAAGTGCTGCGCCAGGAGCGCGATGTCCTCCTCACGCTCGCGCAGGGGCGGGAGGTGGATCTCGACCGCGTTCAATCGAAAGAGCAGGTCTGCGCGGAAGCGCTCGCCGCGCACCAGCGCCTCGATGTCGGCGTTGGTCGCGCTCAGCACGCGCACGTCGACGCGACGCACCTTGCTCGAGCCGACGCGCGCGAACTCGCCGTTCTGGAGCACGCGCAGGAGTCGCGCTTGCTGCGGGAGCGTCAGGTTGCCGATCTCGTCCAAGAAGAGCGTGCCGCCGTCGGCCAGCTCGAAGCAGCCGGCGCGATCACTCTTGGCGTCGGTGAAGGCGCCACGCGCGTGGCCGAAGAGCTCGCTCTCGAAGAGTCCCTCCGCGAGGCCGCCGGCATTGACCGCGACCCACGGCCGCGCCGCGCGTGGCGAGAGCGCGTGGATCCGCCGCGCGACCACATCTTTTCCGGTGCCGTGCTCGCCGGTGATGAGGACGTGGGTGTCCGAGGCGGCAACGCGCTCGATGCGCTCGAGCACGCGGCGCATCACCTCCGAGCGAGCGATGAGCTCCGGCGCGTCTGCCTCGCGAAGGCGGGCGTTTTCCGCCTCGAGCCGCGCGGTGCGTCGAAGGCTACGTCCCAACTCGGCTTGCGTGCGCAGAGTCGAGAGGAGGCGCCGGTTGTCCCACGGCTTCTCGACGTAGTCGCGCGCGCCGCGCTGCATCGCCGCGACCGCGCCCTCGATCGTCGCCCAAGCCGTCATCACCACGATCGGCAAGGTCGGATCGATCCGCGTCAAGCGAGCGAGCAGCTCCAAGCCTTCGCGTCCCGAGGTCGTGTCGCGCGCGTAGTTGAGGTCGAGGAGCGCCAGGTCGAAGTCATGCGCCTCGATCGCTTGCACGACCGCTTCCGGCGAAGAGGCGGACTCCACCTGGAAGCCCTCGCGCTTCAAGAGGAGGCGAAGCGCCTCGACCAGATCGGCCTGGTCATCGGCGATGAGGATCCGC
>CAZZAH010000906.1:0-1578 GCA_964652115.1 uncultured bacterium
ACTGGCATCAGGATGTCGCCGGCTTCGCCTCCATCTACTTAGGCGGCCCCGACGGGCTGGCTGAGCCGCCGATTTGGATCGGCACGACCGGCGAGCATTCCGACACCTTCGGCCAGTCGGTTTCGGGAGCCGGTGACTTTAACGGCGACGGCTTCTCCGACGTGATCATCGGCGCACCCAACGACGGACCGGCGAACGCGGAGCTTGGCGCGGCGTGGTCGTACTACGGCAACGACGGATTCGGGCTCGACCGCACGCCGATGCAGCGCCGCGCCGAGGGAATCACGAGGATTTCGACCAACGGGCTCACCATGGATACCGCAAGTTTGTGCAAGGTCAGCGTGCTCGCGCGGAGCGCCGCGGGGCGGAGTGACGTCAAGCTCCGGGCTGACTTCGGCACGCTGGGTGAGAGTTGGAACGGCCTGACCGTGACCGGACCCAACGTCGACACGTCTGTCCCCGACGCCGGCGAAGGGAGCGCCACGCTCGCCCTGCTCGGCCTCGCCCCGTTGACGCCGCAGACTCCCTATCACTGGCGCCTCCGAATGGAGGGACGAAATCCCTTCTTCCCGCACAGCCCCTGGTTGCTCGTGCAGGGGAATTCACCCTTCGAGACCGACTTCCGCCCCTTCGCGTACACGGCCGGGGTCAACCCGGCGTCGACCCAGGTGGAGAGCGCGAGCCTGCATGCACCCACACCGAATCCGTCTCGCGACGTAACGAGCCTCTCGTTCACGCTGCGTGACGCGGCACCGACGGAACTAAGCGTGCACGACGTGCTCGGCCGCAGGATCCGCCGCTTGATCTCGGCAACGACGGAAGCGGGTGCCCACTCGCTCACCTGGGATGGACGCGACGATGACGGTCATCGCGTCGCGAGCGGAACCTACTTCGTGCGCCTGACCAGCGGATCCGCCGTGGCGACGCGGAAGATCGTTCTTCGCAGGTGATCCGCCTCTGACGAAAACGAAGAAGCGACCCGGAGGAGACCGAGCCGGAAGGCCGATCGACTCCGAGTCGCCTCTCTGGCGCCAGGTGGCGCGCGTTTACTTGAGCTTCTTTGATGCCTTCTCGAATTCCGGTAGCGCCGCCGGCTTCTCCTTCAGCATCCGCGAGAGCTCCGCCACCGCGCGCTCGAGCTGCGCATCACGACCGGCGACGACATCCTGCGGCCGATTCTCCACCTCGATGTCCGGGTCGGTGCCGTAGTTCTCCACCCCGAAGCCGACGTCGTGGAACCAGAAGGAGAACTCAGGCTGCGTGGTCACGCTGCCGTCGACCAGTTGGTGCCGCGGCCAGATGCCGACCACACCGCCCCAGGTCCTCTTCCCCATCAGCGGCCCGAGCTTCATCAGCTTGAAGCAGTGGCTGAAGATGTCGCCGTCCGAACCGGCGTATTCATTGGTCAAGGCGACCATCGCGCCCATCGGCGAGTGACGCGGGTAGGGCGTCGGCTTGCCCCAACGTTGTAGGTCGTAGCCGAGGCGCTTCCGCGCGAGCTTCTCGAGCAAGAGCTGCGAGACGTGCCCGCCGCCGTTGTTCCGCACATCGATCAGGAGCGCGGGCCGCTCGACCTCG
>CAZZAH010000907.1:0-1575 GCA_964652115.1 uncultured bacterium
ATCGCGGCGATCCTGGGGCGCGTGCTCGATCGAGGGCCGATCCTCGTCTCGCGCGGTGATGCGCCGGTGCGTCATGTCTACGGCCCGGCGGTCAATCGGATGATCGAGCAATTGATGGCCAAGCCGCCGTCGCGGAATGCCGCGTGGAATCTCGCGCAGGAGGAGACGCTGCCGGCACGCGAGGTCGTCCGCCGGATCGCGGCGCGTGCAGGGGCCGAGGCTCGCATCGTCGATGTCGATCCCGATGCGCTCGATGCCGCGGGCCTCGATCCGGTCGATGCTTGTTCCTTCAGCGGTCGTTGGATGTCGTGCCTCGACTCGACGCGCGCGAGGGAGGAGCTCGGCTTCGAGCACGAGAGCTTCGACGTCTATCTGAATGCAGTGGTCGACGCGCTGCTCGGCACCTGGACCGAGGGACCGCACGAGTTCATGGCGCAACGCGCGGCCGAGCTCGCCTACGCGCGCAAGCTCGGCCACGATGCGCCGATCGCCGGCTAGCTCTTCGCGCCGGCGAACTTCTGCGGGTCCTTCATCGCCGTCTTCGCGCAATCATCGCAGCAGACGGTGATCTCCTTGCCGGCCACCGTCACCTTGATGCCGCCGTCCTTGATCTCCCAATCGCACACCGGACACTTCTCGGTCTTCATGGTGCTTCCTTTCCTGCGTTTTTCGTGGGTTCGCCGCAAGCGCGGCGCGATGGGAGGACGGTAGCGAGGCAGCGTCGGGTCAGACTTCCAGGTTCTTGCTCATTTCACGGAAGGCGCGGGCGCTCGCCCGCTTCCGCGCGACCGACGGGGTGCAGCCGAAATCGCGGCGGAAGGCGTCGCTGAAGTGGCTGTGACTCGAAAACCCGAGGTCGAGCGCGAGGGCGGTGAGGTCGACCTCGCTCGAGGCGACACGCTCGAGCGAGGCGCGCAGGCGAAGGCGCGTGAGGTAGCGGTGGATCGGCACGCCGGTGCGCTGCTGGAAGACGCGCGCGAAGTGGAAGGGCGACGCGTTCACCTCGCGCGCGACGTCATCGAGCGCGATCGCCTCCGAGAGATGGCCCGCGAGGTAGGTCTTCGCCGCCTCGACCCGCTCGGCGTGATCCTCGTTGGTGCCGGTACGCCGACGCGCGGGCGCGCCGTGCTGTGCGAACGCCGCCTCCAGCACATCGGCCACTAGCTGCAGCGCCGTGACGTCGGCCCAGAGATGCTCGAGCGGCTCCTTCGACTCGAGCGCGCGCACCAGCTCGCGATGGCGCCAGAAAACCGGGGTTTCACACGGTCCCGTGATGAAGGGGAAGGGCCGCTCCGGCCGCTCATCCACGCGCGGATCGAGCTCGCGCACGATGTCGTTCAGCACGCGCGGCGAGACGGAGAAGACGGTGCCGCGATCGCCGCCGTCGATCGGGTGGCTCACGCAGTAGGTCGAGTCCTTGGAGAAGAAGACCGCCTGATTCACGTCGGCGATCACCTGCTTCCGGCCGAAGTGCTTGCAGAACGCTCCGTGCCGCAGCAGCACGATGGTGTTCTCTTCGGAGCTCTCGGTCGCCGCGGGGCCGCTTCGATGCGCGTGGCAGCGGTAGTCGCGCAC
>CAZZAH010000908.1:0-1573 GCA_964652115.1 uncultured bacterium
GCGGCGACCGTGCTGGTCGACTCGATGGTGTCGGGCGTCTACGCCGGCGATTCGCGCGCGATGGAGCTCGGCAGCTGCTTCATGAAGCTCCACACCCTCGAGCGCGACCACGGCAGCCTGATTCGCGGCATGCTCGCGAGCGGACGCGAGGCTCGGGCGAAGGCGCGCGCCGCGGCGGCGCGAGGCGAGGCTCCAAAGAAGGCGGGCGGCCCGGCCGGACCGGGCGGCGTGCTCACCTCGTTCGATCGCGGGATGCACGTGCTGACCGGCACGCTGCTCGCCACCATCCGCGAGAAGGGATGCGTGCTGCGCATCGGGCACTCGGTGGCCACGATCGAGCGCGCGAGCGATCCGCGTTGGCGCGTGAACCTGACCAGCGGCGAGTGCTTCGAGGCGGATGCCGTGCTGCTCGCCACGCCGCCGTCCGTCGCCGCCGATCTGCTCGCGCCGATCGATGCGGCGATCACTGGGCCCCTGCGCGCGATTCCTCCGTCGCCGATCGTGGTCGTGGCGCTGGCGTTCGGCGTCGAGCAGCTTCCGGCGCCGCTCAACGGGTTCGGTTTCCTGGTCGCGCGCTCGCGCGACCGACGCGCAGCGGAGCCGCGGTGCCTCGGCATCCTCTGGGACTCGTCGATCTACAGCGGTCGCGCGCCGCAAGGGCAGGTGCTCCTGCGCGCGATGATCGGCGGTGCGCGCGATCCCGAGGTGATCGACTGGGACGACGATCGCTTGCTCGCGCAGATCGCGGCCGACATGCGCCTCACGATGGGGGTCGACGCGATGCCGCGACGGACCTGGATCTTCCGCCATCCGCGCGGCATCCCGCAGTACACGCTCGGGCACGCGGCGCGATTGGCGGAGATCGATCGACGCTTGGCGGCGCTGCCCGGCCTCTTCGTCACCGGCAACGGCTACCGCGGCATCTCGGTCAATCACTGCGTCGAGCAGTCGATCGGCGTCGCGCGGCGCGTGCTCGATTCGCTGCCCGCGCGCGTCGAGTCGAGCAGCCGCGCTACCTGAGCACGACCATCTTCCGCTGCGATTCGTAGCCGCCCGCGCGGAGCTGGCTCCAGTAAATGCCCGCCGCGACGCGATGGCCCGCGTCGTCGGTGCCGTCCCAGACTTGAGTGTGCTCGCCGGCCGCCAACGACGCGTCGACCAAGGTCCGCACGCGTCGCCCATTCACGTCGTAGATCGCGAGCTCGGTCGGCCCCGCGGTCGCGAGGGAGAAGCGAAGCGTGGTACGTGGGTTGAAGGGGTTGGGATTGACCCCGTGGAGGCTGGTGACCCCGGCAGGTCCCTCGGACCCCACGACCACGGCCTCCGGGACGCAGGAATTGCTGCAGAGCCGCGGAATGTTCGCCTCTCCGCTGAAGAGCCACGTGAGGGCGTCGCGCAGCTCATGGGTAACCGCGCTCGCGACCCGCGGCTCGTCGTGCCCGCACTCGTCGCCGAGAACGCGTTCGGTCATACGATCGAGCGAGTAGCCGCTGAGCACCGTTCGAACGTTGGTGGACCCGTTCGCCGTGACCGAACGCACCACTTGGCCAAAGCTCGTGACCGTAGGTGGAAC
>CAZZAH010000909.1:0-1570 GCA_964652115.1 uncultured bacterium
ATCCATGTCACCTCGACCGGAACCTCGACGCGCCGCTGCACGCCGTGCAGATCGAAGGTGCCGGCGATGTTCATCGTCACCGGCTGACCCGAAGTCAACGACGTCGGATGTCCCGGCAACAGCGTCGCGCCGGTGAAGCGGATCTTGGGGTACTTCTTCGGCTCGAGGTGGTTCTCGCGCATGTGCGTGTTGCGGAGCGCCATGCCGGTGTCGAGCGTCATCACGTCGACCTCGGCCATCACGGCGACGCTGTCGCCGAGCGCCGCCGGATCGAGCTCGATCCAGCCGGCGACCTTCTTCGACTTGCCTTCAAACGATTCGGCCGGCGCCTTCGACTCGAACTTGACGAGGTTGCCGTCGGCCTCGGGAGAGATGGTATAGCGCGCGGCCTCCGCGGTGCCGCTCGCGAGCGCCAACGCGAGCATCAGTCCAGCCAGGGATTGCGTCTTCATGAGTACTCCTTCGAACCTGAATGGGTGGTGCGAGCTCAGTAGTAGATGTGGAGCTGCACCTCGAGCTGATCGTATTCGTCGCCGAGCAAGGGCGCCGGCACATCCCCGTCGGGCTTGGCGTCATCATGACGGAACACGTTCCACATCGCTTTGATTCCGACCGAAGGCACCGGCAGCGCGTCGAGCCCGAAGCCGAGGCGCGAACGGCTGCCGGTCTTCCGATCAGTGTCGGGGTCTTTGAAGTCGTAGGTCGCCTTGAGGTAGAGGCCTTGATACACCTCGTAGGTGCCTTCGTGTGAGGTGAGGAACTCGGTCGTCGGTGCCACGCCCTTCGTCTCGACGCGAGACCAGTCGAACTCGCCGAGCCAGATGAGGTGGCCGAGCTTGACGTAGGTGTGCGGACCGCCGGTCGAGCGCGTGCCGCCCGCGCCCTGGTTGTGCCAGTAGCCCGCGCCGATGCCGGCACCGAGGCTCGGCACCAGGCTCGCCAGTCCGAGCCGATAGGTGGCGTTCACGCTTTGTGAAAGTCGCTTGTCGTCATCGGAGGACGCGCCGAGCGCGCCGTTTAACACCCCGACCTGAAGCTCGAGCCGCCCGGGCGCGATCCCGATCTCCATCCCGGTGTCGCTGTCGTTGGGAGGAAAGAGCCCGATCTCTTGCCGCACGAAGGCGGTGTGATCATCGAAGCGCCAACCGAACGACGGTGTGAAGCGACCGACCTTGATGTAGCCGGTCCAGGGCAGGAAGTAGCCGAGGCCGAACGCCTCGGTGCTCCGCGACATCCCCTTGTCGAGGTAGAGCAGCACGCGATCATCGGCCTGAAACTGCGCGTAGAAGTCTCCCTGCATGTTGAAGAAGTTGGGGTACTCACTGTGGTCCTTCGAATAGTGAAACATCTGACGGAAGTCGGTGCCGATCAGGATGCTCTTCGAGATCTGCGGGTCGATGCGGCTCAGCGCTTCAGGCTTATACGGCTTGAGCGAGAGCTCGGTCGGCGCGAGGTACTGCGTGGCGTAGGCGGTGCGAAGGCCGCCGCCGGTCGGGTTGATATGACAGAGCGCGCAATTCTGTTCATAGCGCGCGGAGTAACGGGGAATGGCGTGCGCGGGCGCGGACAG
>CAZZAH010000910.1:0-1570 GCA_964652115.1 uncultured bacterium
ACCCGCGTCTACGTGGAGAAGCTCCAGTCGTCGGGCCGAGCGCGAAGCTAGCGGCGTCGCGGAGCGATCGCGCACTCGCGGACCAAGAGCTAGGCCTGGCGGAGGAGCATGCAGCAATTCTTGACCGGCGAAGGCAAGTACGTCGCGCTGCTCTTGGCGATCTTCGTGCTTCCGCGCGTACTTCAGCGCTGGCGAATTCCCGCGGCGATCACGGCGCTCGGATTGGGCGCGCTCGCCGGTCCGGGGCTCGGCTGGTTCGCGCATGATCCCACCGTAGGCCTCCTATCTACCTTGGGCATCGTGACCTTGTTTCTCTTCGCCGGCCTGGATGTCGAGCTGTCGGAGTTGGCGCGTGAGCGCAGCATGCTGCTCGAGCATCTGGCCATCCGCGCGCTCAGCATCGCGACCGTGGCGGCGGCGGCCGCTGTCCTCACCGGCGTCTCCACCCGGGGATCGGTGGTCTTGGCCTTGGCCCTGTTGACGCCGTCGGCCGGCTTCATCCTGGAATCGCTCGCTGGCCTCGGCTTGAGCGCCGACGCGCGGTTCTGGATTCGATCGAAGGCGATCGCGAGCGAGCTCTTCGCCCTCACGGCAATGTTCTTCACCTTGCAGTCCGAGACCCTCGCGCGGCTCGGGCTCTCGAGCGTGCTGCTGCTCAGCCTCATTCTGTTCGTGCCGCTCATCGTGCGCGGGTTCGCTCGGGTGGTGGCGCCCTACGCGCCCAAGTCGGAGTTCTCCTTCCTCGTGATCCTCGCCGTGATGTGCGCGATGGCGACCCGGAAGATGGGTGTTTACTACCTCGTGGGAGCGTTCATCGTCGGAGTAGCCGCGCAGCGTCTTCGAGAGAAGCTGCCGGCGATGGCTTCGGAGCGCATGCTCCACGCGGTCGAGTCGATCGCGTCGCTCTTCATTCCCTTCTACTTCTTCCACGCGGGGCTGAGCCTTCGCCGCGAAGATCTCGGAGTCCCTGCACTGCAGTTCGGCGGCCTGCTCCTGGCGGTGTTCGTCCCGCTCCGCGTGCTGGAGGTGAACCTGCATCGTCGCCTCCGCCTGGGTGAAGCGATGCGCGCGAGCTCGCAGGTGAGCGTGCCGCTGCTGCCGACCCTGGTGTTCACCTTGGTGCTGGCGCAGATTCTTCGTGAGCGATTCGATGCGCCGGTCTGGCTCTTCGGCGGTCTGGTCTACTACGCCATCGGCAACACGCTGCTTCCCTCCATGGTCTTCCGCGCACCCGTCGCGAGCTTCGAGTCGCTCGACGGCGTCGAGGAGGATCAAGCGGGCGTGATAGGCTGACTCGAGCCATGATCACCGGCACCCAGATCTCGCACTACCGCATCGTCGGCACCCTCGGGCGAGGGGGTATGGGCGACGTGTATCTCGCGGAAGATCTCCGGCTTCAACGCCAAGTCGCGCTCAAGATCGTTCGGACGACCACGGACTGCGATAAGGAAGCGCGCGCGCAGCTTCTTCAAGAAGCTCGCGCCGCCTCCGCGCTCAACCACCCCAACATCGCGATCATCTACGCGGTCGAGGAGGTGCAGGAGCCGACGGGGCCGACCCACCTGCTCGT
>CAZZAH010000911.1:0-1570 GCA_964652115.1 uncultured bacterium
CCGAGCGGTTCACGTCGTCAACGTCACGAATCTTGTCTTCCCGAACGAAAAAATGGCCCTCCGCGATGGGCTTCGTTCCGCGGATGCACAGTGTCGATTCGCCTTCGCCCTCCAGGCACTGCTCTATGGCGAGTCGAGCGAGGAGGCTCGGTTTTGCTCCTGGGCGCAACTCCTGTTCGACATCGGAGCGGCGAAGTGGACGATCGCCACCTATTTTCCATTTCTTGCGCAGCCTGACCGGCGGATGTTCCTCAAGCCAACGGTGACTCAGGAAGCCGCCGACGTCTGCAACTTCGAGTTGAACTACCGGTCAGAGTTGAACTGGCTTACCTACTCCTCGACTCAGCGATTTGCCGATGTGCTCCGTACAGAGATTGCGGCCCTTCGGCCCCGCGACATGATCGACGTCCAGTCCTTCATCTGGTGCGTCGCACCCGGAAGGTGCACGGAGAGTAGTTCATAGGGCCGACGTCCCCCTGTTCACTTCCGCCCGAAAGACGGACTGCCGTGATTCCGGACCGGCGACGCATTTGAACCGGCTCCGCGCGTAATCGCTTACCAGCCTACGTGGTCGAAGAACCCTTATCAAAACGGTCCTGACAGGAAGCGCCACGTGATCACTAGACAACCGATCCAAACGAACGCTTCGTGCTGAGGACTCCTTTCCATCCCGATCACTGATTCCGGGCATGCCGGTCACCCGTCGGTAGCCAAACGCGTCTCGGGGATCCTCCGATCAAGGAGGACTCCAAGGATGGCAACCCAGAGGCAACCGCTACGGCAAGTTCGTTCAGCCCTGCGGCTCCGCTGCGAGCATGGGCTTCCCTACCGCCCGATCGCTCACGTTTGAGGTGTGGGCCCGGGTACGGTCGGGGAGTATTTGAACCGGGCGCGGGAGAAGGATCTCCGCTGGCCGCTGCCGACGAAGCTCGATGACGCCGGGCTCGAGACGCTGCTCTTCTTCCACCTCCGAACGCAGAAGCGCCTCGTCCCTTCCATACGGCAGGTGCATCGGGCGGGCGAGAAGGGATTCGTTGACTTCGCCGGCCAGCAGCCAACGGTGGTGGATCCCGAGACGGGCGAGGTGTGAGAGCTCGAGTTCTTTCTCTCCGGACTCAAGACAAGACGTGCCGCTGCTGGTTCAGCGCCGCCTACTTCCGCCCGCCTCGCCTTCTGCACGAATTGACCCTGGCGCGAGGCGATGGATCCTACAGTCGGATGCTCGCCCGCCTGGCCAAGATCGATCTCCTCGCCTTGGATGACTGGCTGCTCGCTCTGCTCAAGGATCCCGAACGCCGAAATCTGCTCGAAGTGATGGCGGATCGTTATGACAAAGGCTCAACCCTGATCGCGACTCAGCTCCCGATGGCCGGCCGGCACGGAGTGATCGGCGACCCCACCCTGGCCGACGCCATCTGCGATCGCCTGGTCCACCGCGCGCACCTGATCAGGTTGAAGGGTCTCTTCATGAGAGAGATCAAGGCCCAGGCTGAGAGAGACGCATGCCACGGTACAGGGGTCCGAAAGCGTGCTCGACGCGGTGCACACTTGTGCATTCGGTATGAGTCAT
>CAZZAH010000912.1:0-1567 GCA_964652115.1 uncultured bacterium
TCGACCGACCTGGCCTACGCGCTCGATGTGACCTGGGGCGACGTCGACAAGGACGGCGACATGGAGCCGATCTTCTGCGGCAGCTCCTCGCCGATTCGCTATTACCGGAACGACCAGACGAGCGGTGGCGGCATCTCGACTACCGCGACCTGGCAGAACGCTGACCTGCCGGAGTGGGGCAACACCTGCTCGCTCGGCGACTGGAACGGCGACGGCTTCCCCGAGCTCGCGGTCGCGGACAACAACCAGCTCGGCGGCGCCGGCCGGTTCAAGGTCTACGCGAACAACGCGGGCGTGCTCGGCACGACGCCGATCTGGCTCTCGAGCAACGGCGGCTACGGCTCAAACCTCACCGGCGCCGACCTCGACCTCGACGGCGATCAGGACTTAGCGACCGGCCGATGGTTCAACGCCTCCCGCATCTACGAGAACACGGGCGGCACCCTAACCACGGCACCCGTCTGGACGAGTGCCACCAGCAGCACGATCGAGAACCTCTTCTTCGGCGACGTAGATAAGGACGGGCTCCGGACCGACGGGCTCGCGCAGCTGAACGGCAACGGGACGCGCACCTTCTTCGCCATCGGGCAGGCGCCGGTCGAGGGAATCGCGCAGGTCCGAGTGAACGGCGTCCCGACGACCACCTACGCCGCGAGCTTCGAGAACGGGTGGGTGTCGATCTCCCCTGCGCCTCCCGCGGGCATCGGCAACGTCGAGGTCCGGTTCAGCTACTCGGCCGACCTCGACATCGGCATCACGAACTGGGATTCGTCGATCGGCAACTACCTCTTCCTGAATAGCCGCACGGCGGCCGACGTAGGGACCGGCGACCTGGCGCAAGCGGCCGACCTTCGCGCCTGGCCGAACCCGGTCGGGCGCTCGACCTCGATCCGCTATCGAGGCGAGTCGGCGGAGCAGGCGCGGATCTCGATCTTCGACGCCACCGGCCGCGAGGTCTCGACCCTGCAAGACGGGCGGCTGGACGGCGGGCTCAGGATCTGGGAGTGGGAGCCGCGCGACGACTCGGGTCGGCGTCTGCCGGCGGGGGCCTACTTCGCTCGGCTGACCTCGTCCGGCGGCGCGACGACGATAAGGCTCGTAGTCCTGCCGCAGTAGACTCCGCCGAACGCGCGCATGCGGGCGCGCTACAGTCGCTTCAGCACTCACTCGACGCGGGCTGCGCTCATTCCGCAGCGCACCCGCGCCCGAGCTTCGGTCGGCTTGAGGCGCAGCCGCCTCCTACAAGAACCTCAACCCGATTTCCCCAAATGGAATGCAGAAGTGAACCACCGCGTAGAGGCCGATGTTGCGCAACGGTCCAATGGTTTCGGTCGGCACCGTCTTTGGGTCCACCTTGGAGAGGAAGAGGTCCACGGCGCCATCACAGGTGAAGTCTCCGCCGATCCTTCGTTCGAGCTTGAATGTCCACTCCTTGATCCAGCCATTGGGGGTCATTCTACAGATAGGCGGATCGTTGCTCGTCTCATCGATTGCGACTTCCAGGCTCCCCTGCGAGTGATAGAGGCTGTAAAAGTCCTTGAACAGCCGTGCCGCGCACAATCGATCG
>CAZZAH010000913.1:0-1035 GCA_964652115.1 uncultured bacterium
GCCCGAGTGGAAGAACTACTTCGAGGCGCTGCAGTGGATCCGCGGCAACGTCGAGCCCGACGCCCTGGTGGTCGATCGAAAGCCGAACTTCGTCGAGTTCGTCGCGGGCCGGGAGTCGATCACCTTTCCCCGCGAGAAGGATCACGATCGGCTGATCGATGCGCTGGTGGCGAAGGGCGCGACCCACGTCGTGATCTCGAACTTGCCCTACGACGACATCTATCGCTATCTCGAGCCGACGGTGAAGGCGAAGAAGGACTACTTCCAATTACTCAAGGCATGGCGTGAACCTCCGACCTTCGTCACGCGCCTCAGGGTGGACGAGTGGCGCGCGGCGCGGGCATCCGCGCTCTCGAGCGCCGCGCCGAGCGACTCGGTGAAAGCAGCGGGCCTCGCGCCCTCGACAGGACCCGGCGAAAGCGAGCCCTAGAGATCCGCCGAGGACAGCTCAAAGAAATGCGCGACGGGGTTGTTCGCTTTTTTGGTCGAGCCGTGTTGGTCTCTCGAATGGAACGCCGGACTCGCGCTCCGCGATCGGCCGGTTCGCGACTCGTACGAGAGGCCGCCGGAAGGAGAGAAGGCGCATGACCTTCGGATCGAATCAGCCCGCTGGACTCGTCCTCGCGCTTCTGATCCTTTCGACGATGGAGGCTCGAGCCGACGTCGTGACCGAATGGGACATTCGCGCCGGCCAGATCGTGGTCGACGCGAAGTTGGGCGCGCCGATGGGGAATCGAGTGTTGGCCCTCGTTCAAACCGCGGTCTTCGAGGCGGCGAACGCGATCTCGGGGCGCTATCCGCCGAGTGCTCTCGCGGTCGAGCCGATCGCGGGCGCGTCGATCGAGGCCGCGGTGGCGACGGCGAACCAGGCGACGCTCTCGGTGCTCGTGCCCTCACAGCAGGCGGCGGTCGAGGCCGCGTATCAAACCGCGCTGGCGCAAATTCCGGACGGCCCCGCGAAGGACGCCGGCATCGCGGTGGGAGAGCGAGCCGCCTCGGCTGTCCTGGCCGCGCGCGCCGACGACGGAGCCGTCG
>CAZZAH010000913.1:1045-1567 GCA_964652115.1 uncultured bacterium
GCCCGCCGCGATCCACTCGTTGAGGGCGGCGGCGACCTGGGCGGAGCCGTCGCGACCGAAGGCTATCGACCGCGCGCTTCCGCCGGCACCTATGTGCCGACCACGATTCCCGCTGTTCCGTGGTGGCCGCGACGCAAGCCTTGGCTGATGAAGAGCGCCGATCAGTTCCGGCCCGATCCGCCCCCCGCACTCTCGAGCGGGCTCTGGGCACGCGACTACAACGAGATCAAGGCGGTCGGCGGAAAGAACAGCACGCTTCGCACTCCGGAGCAGACCGAGATCGCCCGCTTCTGGGAGACGACCATGCCGCCGGTGTATCACGGCGTCGTTCGTTCGGTCGCGGACCAGCCGGATCGAGACGTCACCCAGAACGCGCGCCTCTTCGCCGCGGTGATGCAGGCGGCGGATGACGCGCTCATCGCGGTCTTCGACGCCAAGTATCGCTACGAGTTCTGGCGGCCGATCACGGCGATTCGAAACGGCGACCTCGACGGCAACGACGCGACGGAGCGCGACTCGACC
>CAZZAH010000914.1:0-1567 GCA_964652115.1 uncultured bacterium
TCTCGGTTCGGGCCTCGCGCTCGTGCTTGCCGCCGCGATCGGCGTGCTGGTCGGCGGGCAGCTCGATCGATTCGTTAAGCCGTCGATGCTCAAGCTGGTCGCCGGGTGCGGCTTCATCGCGGTCGGCATCTGGACGCTGGTCTCTCGCTAGTCGCCGCCGCTAGTGCCCGCCCTGCGCGCCCAACCAGCGCTCCGCGTCGAGCGCGGCCATGCAACCGGAACCCGCCGCAGTTACCGCCTGGCGATAGACCCAGTCCTGCACGTCGCCCGCGGCGAAGACTCCTTCGACGCTGGTGCGAGTCGAGCCCGGAATCGTCTTCAAGTAGCCGTTGGGGTGCGTCTCGAGCTGACCCATGAAGAGCTCGGTCATCGGCGTGTGGCCGATGGCGACGAACATCGCGTTGACCGGAACGTCGTGGAGCGCGCCGTCCTTCAAGCTCTTCACGCGCACACCGGTCACCTTGTCCTGCTCGGCGCCGAGCACTTCCTCGACGACGGACGAGTAGAGGACGTCGATCTTCGGGTTTTCGACCGTGCGCTGGATCATCGTCTTTGAAGCGCGGAATTCATCGCGTCGATGGATGAGCGTCACCTTGGAGCAGAGGCCCGCGAGGTAGCTCGCCTCTTCCATCGCGGTGTCGCCGCCGCCGACCACCGCCACCGGCTGATTGCGGAAGAACGCGCCGTCACAGACCGCGCAGGCCGACACGCCCTTGTTCTTCAGCTTCTCCTCGCTCTCGAGCCCGATGTAGTTCGCGCGCGCACCGGTCGCGATGATGATCGACTCGCCGATGTACAAGTCGTCGTCGACCCAGACGCGGAAGGGACGCTGGGAGAAGTCGACCTTCGACACGTCGGCGGTGATGAAGGTGGTGCCCTGGTGCTCGGCCTGGTCGCGCATCTTCTGCATCAGGTCGGGGCCGGTGATCTTCTCGTAGCCCGGGTAGTTCTCGACGTCCGAGGTGAACATGAGCTGTCCGCCCGGAATGAGCCCGCCGGCGCAGAAGCCTTCGATGCACAGAGGAAAGAGGTTCGCGCGCGCGGCGTAGATCGAGGCGGCGAGCCCGGCCGGTCCGGACCCGATGATGATGACCTTGCGAGTTTCTTTGGCGTTCATGCTTCCTTCTCGACTCAGAGCGATGGTGGGTAAGCGAAATGGCGGTTCGATGCCGAACGATCACCGGGGTTCCGCGTCGCCAGAATAGCGAGAAGCCGCGCCGAGGTCGAGGAGGGATCGCGTTGCCAGGCCGCCGTCCATGCGCCAATCTCCCCGCATGAATGCACAAGCAGAGTATGCCGCTCGCGCCCGCGCGCGCCGTGAGCGTGAGGCGCGGTTCGAGTCGATCCATCGCCGGTTCTCCTTCGTTCGGGTCGGGGTCTTCCTCCTCTTCGTCATCCTCCTCATCCTGGCGGCGTGGGCGAAGCAGATCTCGGGCTGGTGGGTCGTACCGCCCATCCTCGCGTTCGTCGTGCTCGCGGTTCGTCACGAGGATGTGATCCGATCTCGCGATCGCGCGCGACGCGGCGCGGAGCACTACGAGCGCGGCTTGGCGCGGCTCGAGGATCG
>CAZZAH010000915.1:0-1564 GCA_964652115.1 uncultured bacterium
ACCGACGCAGAGCGCATGACCCGTCGCGTCGTCGCGTAGAAGATCCAGAGCGCGAGCGGCACCAGCACGGTCGGAAGCGCGCGCCACATGTCGGTCGGATGAACGCCGGAAAGCAGGCAGACGAACGCCTCGGCGAGATGAAAGGCGCCGCGCCTCGGATCGGGCGCGAGTCCGCCCGCGTCCGGATAGGCTGCGACCGCGAGATCGACCCGATGCGTGAGGAGCATCCGCTGCACGAACGAAACGAAGTCGAGCGAGTCGTGCACGTAGCCGAGGCTTCCTCCGGCGCGAAGCATGACCAGCGTCACGGCCGCGATCAGAAGCAGGACGAGCGTGGTCGCGCGACCGGTCGGTGGAGTCGGAATCATCGAAAGCGGCGCGCTCGGCTTCCCTCGCAGGCGAAGGAGCGCGAGGAGCCCGAACGCCGCGGTCAATCCAAGCTCGAGCCCCAGCGCGGCCGAGAGCGAGAGATGCAGCGCCAGGCTGATCGCGTAGACGAGCCCGAGCACTCCCGCGCTCAGGAGGAAGGCGGGGACGATCCTCTCGCTCTCGCCCACGCGTCGCCTGAGGATCTCGATCGAGTGAACGAGGAAGAGGCCGGGCAGAAGAAGGATCAGGAAGCTCGCGCCCCAGTAGAGCGCGTACGATCCGGGCGTCACCGCATTCCGCCCGCGCGTCTCGCGGTCGCGCGCCGGCGCACTCGCGCGATCGATCGGAGTTTCATCCTGCTGCTCCTCGGCGCGCCTTCTGGCCGAAGGCACCTTGCCCGCGTACTATGGCCGCGCGGATCTTGCCATCGGCCCGCGAGGCGTGCAACGAAGGAGGGAGAGGATGGAGCTTTGCCCCGAGAGCGTGCGCGCGGCGGCCACCACGCTGCGCGGCGTCGTGCACAAGACGCCGGTCTTCACCTCTCGAACCCTCGACGCGCTTTCCCACGCGAGCCTCTTCTTGAAGGGCGAGCATCTCCAACGCACCGGCTCCTTCAAGTATCGCGGCGCGTCGAACGCGATCGCGGCGCTTTCGCCGGAGGAGCGCGCGCGTGGCGTGATCACCTACTCCTCCGGCAATCACGCGGCGGCGCTCGCGGCGGCGGGGCGAGAGGCGGGCATCCACGTCGTGGTGGCGCTTCCGAACAACGCGCTCCCACTCAAGCGCGAGGCGGTCCTCGGCTATGGAGCGGAGATCGTCCCCTGCCATCCCGACGAACGAGAAGAGGTCGGTCGTCGTGTCGCGCAAGAGCGCGGTCTGATCGTCATCCCGCCGTACGATCACGACGCGATCATCGCCGGCCAGGGGACCGCGGCGCTCGAGCTGCTCGAGGAGGTGGGTGACCTCGATGTGCTGCTCACGCCGGTCGGCGGCGGCGGGCTTCTCGGGGGAACGGCGCTCGCGGCCGAGCTCCACTCGCGCGAAGGCGGTTCGCGCGCGCGGGTCTTCGGCGTCGAGCCCGAGATCGCGAACGATGCGCAGCAATCGCTTCGCTCGGGCGCGATCGTGAAGCTCGCGACCACCCCCGACACGATCGCGGATGGTCTCCGCACGCGTTACCTGGGCGAGCGCAACT
>CAZZAH010000916.1:0-1563 GCA_964652115.1 uncultured bacterium
TCCGTGGTGGAGAAGAAGAGCTCCTCGATGCGGAACTCGCGCTCCATCCCGGTCGGCAACACCTTGGCGACGCTCATGCGACCTCCCGGAGGCATGTGCCCCCTAGGGAGGTGTCGACGAGTTGGGATCTGATCTGCCGATTTCCCTCGCTTAGGCGCGCGCGAATCCACCGGATCTCGGCGTCCGCTATCGCCCCGCTAGGTCATCGAGCGGATGTCGAGGATCTTGTCCAGGTTCTCGATCCCCATCGCGGTCGCGACCTCGCGCACCGTCTTCCGCTCCTTGTGGGCTTGCTTCGCGATCGCGGCCGCCTTGTCATAGCCGACGACCGGCGCGAGCGAGGTGCAGAGCATGAGCGAGCGCTCGATCAGCTCGGCGCAGCGCTCGCGATCAGCCTCGATGCCCGCGAGGCACTTGTCGACGAAGGCGCGCGACGCGTTGCTGAGGAGATGGATCGACTCGAGCAGCGACTGCGCGAGGAGCGGGATCGACACGTTGAGCTCGAAGACGCCGCTGACGCCGGCCATCGTGACCGCGGCGTCGTTGCCGATCACGCGCATGCAGACCTGAAGCACCGCCTCGGGCAGCACCGGGTTCACCTTCCCCGGCATGATCGAGGAGCCGGGCTGCGTCTCGGGCAGCTTGATTTCGGCGATGCCGCAGCGCGGGCCGGAGCCAAGCCAACGGATGTTGTTCGCGATGTGATAGAGCGAGACCGCCACCGATTTGAGCGCGCCCGAGAGCTCGACCGCCGCATCGCGCGCGGCCTGCGCCTCGAAGTGATTCGGCGCTTCCACGAAGGGGAGCTTCGTCTCCTGCTCGAGCCTGGCGATCACCTTCTTGGCGAAGCCCGCAGGGCAGTTGATGCCGGTGCCGACCGCGGTGCCGCCGAGCGCGAGCTCGCACACACGCGGCATCGTCGCTTCGACCCGCGCGATCGAACGCTCGATCTGCGCGGCGAAGCCGGAGAAGACCTGGCCCAAGCGCACCGGCGTCGCGTCCTGCAGGTGCGTGCGGCCGATCTTGAGCACGTCGTCGAACTCCTTCGCCTTCGACTGCAACACGAGCTGGACGTCTCGCAGCGCGGGGAGGAGTCGCGTCGCCACCTCCTCGGCGCAGGCGACATGCAGCGCGGTCGGGATGACGTCGTTCGACGATTGACCGCGGTTCACGTGGTCATTGGGGTGCACGGCCTCGCGGCTTCCGATCGGGCGGCCAAGGAGCTGGCAGGCGCGATTGGCGATCACCTCATTGGCGTTCATGTTGGTCGAGGTGCCCGAGCCGGTCTGGTAGATGTCGATCGGGAAATGCGCGTCGAGCTTGCCGTCGGCGACCTCTTGCGCGGCCTCGCGGATGGCGTGCGCGAGGGTCGCGTCGACCGCGCCCATCTCCTCGTTGACCGAGGCAGCGGCCTTCTTGATGAGGCCGAGCGCGCGGAGGAAGGCGCGCGGGAGCGGCTGGCCGCTGATCGGGAAGTTCTCCACCGCGCGCTGCGTGGTGGCGCCGTACAGCGCGTCGATCGGGACGCGCATCTCGCCCATCGAATCGCGCTCGACGCGCGTC
>CAZZAH010000917.1:0-1560 GCA_964652115.1 uncultured bacterium
GACGCGCTCGACCTCGACCAGGACGGCCCAACCCGGCGCGGCTTCCTCGCTCGTCTCCAGGGCGAGATCACCAAGCGCGGCACCATCGATGTGCTGCGCCGGGGCCTGAAGCACGGCCCGCACCACATCGACCTCTTCTACGGCACGCCTTCGCCGGGCAACGAGAAGGCAGCCGAACGGTACGGCCAGAATCGCTTCAGCGTCACGCGACAGTTGCGCTACAGCCGCGAGGAAACACAGCGCGCCCTCGACCTGGCGCTCTTCATGAACGGTCTCCCGGTCGCCACCTTCGAGCTGAAGAACAGCCTGACCAAACAGACGGTCGCCGACGCCGTCGAGCAGTACAAACGCGACCGCGACCCGCGCGAGAAACTCTTCGAGTTTGGCCGCTGCGTGGTGCACTTCGCCGTGGACGACCACGAGGTGCGTTTCTGCACCCACCTGAAGGGCAAGGGCTCGTGGTTCCTGCCCTTCAACCAGGGCTGGAACGACGGCGCGGGCAACCCGCCGAATCCCGACGGCCTCAAGACCGACTACCTGTGGAAGCGCGTCCTCACGCGCGACGGCCTCACCGACATCCTCGAAAACTACGCGCAGGTCGTCGAGACGAGAGACGCGAAGACCGGGAGGAAGAAGGCCGTGCAGGTCTGGCCGCGCTTTCACCAGCTCGATGTGGTGCGCCGGTTGCTCGCCCACGCGCGCGCAAACGGCGCCGGCCACCGCTACCTGATCCAACACTCGGCGGGGAGCGGCAAGTCGAACTCGATCGCCTGGCTCGCGCACCAGCTCATCGGGCTCGAGAAGGACGGCGGGACGATCTTCGACTCGATCATCGTCGTCACGGACCGAAAGATCCTCGACCAGCAGATCCGCGACACGATCAAGCAGTTCGCGCAGGTCGGGGCGACGGTAGGGCACGCGGAGCGCTCTGGCGATCTCCGCAAGTTCATCGCCGAAGGGAAGAAAATCATCATCTCCACGGTGCAGAAATTCCCCTTCATCCTCGACGAGATCGGCAGCGAGCACCGCGGGCGCCGTTTCGCGATCGTGATCGACGAGGCGCACTCGAGCCAGGGCGGGCGCACTTCGGCCGCGCTCTCGATGGCGCTCTCCGCGGCCGGTGCGGAAGAGGACGACGAGACCGTCGAGGATCAGATCAATCGACTGATGGAGGCGAAGAAGTTGCTCCCCAACGCCGGCTACTTCGCTTTCACGGCCACGCCGAAGAACAAGACTCTGGAGATCTTTGGCGTGCCCGATCCGACCGCCGATGGCAAGGTGAAGCACCGGCCGTTCCACAGCTACACGATGAAGCAGGCGATCGAAGAGGGCTTCATCCTGGACGTGCTGCGTTACTACACGCCGGTCAACAGCTACTACAAGCTGGTCAAGAAGGTGGAAGGCGACCCCGAGTTCGACACGAAGCGCGCGAAGAAGAAGCTGCGTCACTACGTCGAAAGCCACGATCACGCGATCCGGCTCAAGGCCGAGATCATGGGCGACCACTTCCACGAACAGGTGCTGTCGCTGAACAAGATCGGAGGCGAGGCTCGCGCGATG
>CAZZAH010000918.1:0-1555 GCA_964652115.1 uncultured bacterium
TCAAGCCGAAGAGCGCCGAGCCGCTGTCGGGCGCGTTGATCTTGCTTCGCACGTTAGGCCAGTCGCGGTCGTAGTTGTCGCGCGGCCTCGGGCGCGCTCGTTTTCAACGCAAGCGGACGATGCGGCGCGTCAGGCTCTCTCCATTCGACTCGAGGCGCGCGAAGAAGATGCCGCTCCCGAGCGCGCGACCCACGGCATCGGTCCCATCCCAGAGCACGCGAGCTTCCGCCGGCAGCGGCGAGAATGCGCGGACCACGCGGCCGCTCACGTCGAAGAGGGAAAGGCTCGTCTCCCGCGCGTGGCTCGAGCAGACGATTTCGACCGAGCCCCAGGAAGGATTCCGCTCGAGCTCGAGCTCGAGTGCGGGGAGACGCGGGGCCGGCTCGACCGCGCTCGGTCCGATCCCCGGCTCGTTCACATGCTCGCCGAGGAACGCAAGCAGCACCGCGTCGGGAACGAGCGTGGTGTTGGTCAGGTCGACCCCTTCGAGCTCAGGCGGCAGGTTGACCCGCGCGAAGCGGGCGTACTCGAAGGTCGTGAGGAGATCGGGCGTATACGGAATGTCGGGCCGCGGATCGGTGACGCCGGGCGGCAAGGGCGGATCGAGCACGATCTGGTTGTGGACGAACGGATCGAAGGGCTGGCACTTCGCCCAATCGGTGTAGGTCACGAGCCCCGCTTGCAGCACGGGCGGCAGATCGGCTCGATGAAAGCGACGATGCACTTGCCACGCCGAGCTCGGCGCCTGTCGAAGCGCGATCACGTACTCGCCGATGCGCGCGAGCTGCAGCGTCGATCGCGGCCCCGGCGCGGGCGAGAGGATCAAGGTCGAGTTGCTGTCGTCGGTCGTCTTGTCCTCGTAATGGAATTGCGTCGGGCCCGAGCCATAGCCGATCGAGAGGAAGAGGTAGTCCTCGCCGCCCGGCGTCCAGGTCCCCGGCGTGATGTCGCGCGGCGCACGCAGCATGATCCCGCCGAGCGAGAAGAGCGACGCCGGCACCGAGCTTCCGTCGCGGCCGGTCGAGCGCACGTCGGCCGTGATCGCGAAGTCGCCGCTCGCTTCCTTGAAGGCCATCGGCCCGCGCCAGTCCTGGTACCAGACGACGGTGTAGGGGACCATCGTCATGCGCCCCGGATTCGACTGGTCGATGTCGTAGACCTCGAGCTGCTCGTTGTTCCACTGCTCGGTCAGATGCACGCGTTGCCATTCGCCTTGCGTGAGCGAGGTCTCGAACTCGTCGCTCAAGAGGTGAAGGTCGTTCTGCGCCCACGCTCCCGGAGGCAAGAGCAGAAGTGCCAAGACCGCCATGGCGAAGCGTGAGGGCACGCGCGCCAGGCTCGGCCGCTCTATACCAGCTCGAAATGTGCTCATTCTCGCCTCCGTGCGGATCTGACGACGCCACGCGAGCCCCGCGCCTCTTCTCGAAAGGGAACGCCGCCGGTCGAGTGGCGACGATTGTGGCAGCTTCTTGCCTCGAGGTGAAGCGCGCGCCTTGCCGTGCATGGGTTTCATTCCTTACAATCCGCGAGCGACAATTCACCAGGCGTTTCGTTC
>CAZZAH010000919.1:0-1550 GCA_964652115.1 uncultured bacterium
GTTCAATCGGGGGGTGTAGGGGCGGGGTTGCGCAGTGGCGGGCGGCGAGGACGCGCCAAGCCGCGCATTGCGGCGCCGAACCTGCGGTCCTAGACTCGACGCGCACGACGGGCAGCATCACGCCCCCGCGCGGAAAGGCAGGTCCGCATGCGCCGCTCGATCCTCGCCCTCCTCCTCGCCATCGCAGCCGCCGTGTCCGTGAACGCGCCGAGCTTCGCCGGCCAGAACGCCGGCGGTGCGCTCCTCTTTCACGCGAATCCGCGGCTGACCTACACCTCTGACATCGGCAACTATGCCGGCCTCTCCGGCGCGAGCGATTGCGCGGGCGTGATCACACGCAAGGACGGGAGCGATCCGGTCGTGATCCATCTGCTCGCCGTCTTCGCCGCGGGCGCGCATCCTTCCGTCCGCGCCACCGAGTTCGGGATCGACTACGACGCGAGCAAGCTCACGATCCTGAACTCGGGACGTTGCGGCGACTTCGAGATCGAGCTGCCCGGTTGGCCCGCGCCGGGGACTGGAACGGCGCTCACGTTCCGGGACGCGCTCTCCGCGACAGTGAACGAGGTCTACTGGTTCGCCGCCTATGCGAACTCGGGGGAGCCGGCGGAGCTTCGGGTCACCGGTTCATCGCGCAGAGGCGGCCAGCCGGCGCAGTTCGGAGACGGCGCCATCCCGGCCGAGCTCGACGAGGTGACGTTGCTCGGCTCCTTCGGCTTCAATCGGGACGGTCAGGCTCCCTGCCCCACCCTCGTCCAGATCGTCGGCGCCTGCTGCTCCTTCTATGACTGCACGCTTGCGACCGAAGCGCTCTGCACCTCGCATCGCGGTCAGTACATGGGGGACAACTCGGCCTGCGAGCCCGTGCCCTGCGAGGTCCCGCCACGGTGCTGTTTGGAAGGCGAGTGCCGCGTCCTTACCGAATCGGAGTGCACGAGCGCGGGCGGCACTTACATGGAGGATTCGTTGTGCGAGTGGCGAAGCTGCTACTCAGGACCGCGCGGCGGATGCTGCCGCGATGAGGGGCGCTGCACGCTGTTGACCGAGGAGCAGTGTTCCGATCTGGGCGGGCGCTACCTGGGCGATGACATCGCGTGTGATCCTGTGAAATGCCCTGGGCCGGTTCAGGGCGCCTGCTGCGTGCCGGAGCGCCACTGCATCGAGGCCGCGATCGACCGCTGTATCAGTTGGGGCGGCGAGTACAAAGGCGACGGCACGATCTGCGATCCCGATCCCTGCCCGCGCGTGGAGCCGACGGAGGGCGCGTGCTGCGTCGCTCGCTATGACCTCTGCGTGCTCAAGACTGAGGCTGACTGCACGATGCGGACTGGCACCTTCCTCGGCGTCGGCACCGTGTGCGATCCGAATCCCTGCGCGCAACATGCGGGCGCCTGCTGCCTCAGAACCGGCGAGTGTCGATCGATCGGAGGGATGGAGTGCAATCTGTTGCACGGCGAGTATCGCGGCCCCGACACGACGTGCGATCCGAGTCCCTGCGCACCGGCCGAGCGCGGCGCCTGCTGCGCTTCCGACGGCGCCTGTTACATCCT
>CAZZAH010000920.1:0-1549 GCA_964652115.1 uncultured bacterium
CCGCGTAATCGCTTTTGAGCTGCTCGGCTGAGCTTGGTTTCTTGCTCGCGCGTTGCGCGCGCAGTCGAGAGAGGAGCGGGGTCGAGAGTTTCAGGCTCTCCGCGCAGGCGCGATCGAAGGCCGCGCCGTAGCTGTCCCAAGGCCCGCCCTTCAGGTAGAGCATGCCGCGGAAGATGGCGATGAACGACGAGTGTCCTCGCTGCAGGATCCTGAGGAGATCCCCCGCGTTCCCGCCCGCGTCGATGTAGCCGCGGCGGAGGTGAAGCAGCTTCGACCTGAGCTCACGCTCGCACTGCAGCCGAACATCCTTCGGATCGGGCGAGAGCGAGGCGAGCACATCGTCGCCCTCGAGCAGGCGGTAGCGCGCCTTCATCGCCAGGATCTCGATCGGGTACGAGTCGACCGCGGTCGGAAGGAAGGCCGGATCGACCACGAGCGGGGTCGAGATGGCGCGCTTGTGCCAACGCTTCGCGCAAGGCGACAGGCGATTGAGGAGTGCCGGCGTCGTCTCCGTCACCACCACGATGAAGTTGTAGTCGCTGCGCCCCGAGATGAACTCGTCGGTGAGCGCGCTGCCGTAAAGGATGGCGGAGCGAAGCGAAGGTCCCGCCGCTTCCTTTACGTCGCGCACGAACTCGCCGGTAATGTTGTCGAGCTTGTCCATGCTCACTCCTAGTAACCGCGGCCCGCGCCGCCGCCGCCGCTCGATCCGCCACCGAAGCCGCCGAAGCCGCCTCCACCACCGCCGCCGAATCCGCCGAACCCACCGAAGCCGCCCGGACCGCCGATGAAGTAGGTCCCTCGTCCGCGGCGCCGCGAGTTCAGCGAGATGAGGATGAAGATGATGAAGATGATGAGCTGAAACGGGAATCGCTCGGGCTGCTTACGACGCTCGGGCACCTGTCCGCCCGCGCTCGCGATGATCTGATCGATTTCCGCCGGATCGCGCTGCATGTCCTGGAGCACCGGCTTCATGGTCGAGCGAATCGCCGAGAGGTACGCGCGTCCATATTGACCCGCGGCGAGGTAAGGCACCACGTCGGCATCGAGGATGCGCCCGACACGGCCGTCGTTCAGGACGCCTTCGAGACCGTAGCCGACCTCGATCTTGATTTTCCGCTCCTCGAGCGCGTTCAGGATGAGCAGGCCGCGATCCTCTTGCTTGCCGCCGATGCCCCACGCAGCGAAGAGCCGGTTCGCGTAGTCGACGTAATCGTCGCCGCCGAGATTGGGCTGCGTCACGACCGCGATCTGGACGCCGATTTGCGTGTCGACGCGAGTCAGAATCGCCTCGAGCCGCTGCTCTTCCGCTGGGCTGATCACGTTGCCGAAGTCATTGACGTAGCCGCCCGGCGGCGGCAACTCCGCCGCACGGGCGACGCCGGCGTATGCGAGCAAGCCGCTCGCGAATCCAACGACGACGAGCAGGATCCCGCCAAGCCGACGGGTGAGAGGCATTTCTTTCACTCAGCTTCCCGGGCGCTTCACGCCCAGCCAGATCTTGAGGCCCTCGTCGAGCTCGACCTCCTGCGCGCGGTCGTACTCCGCG
>CAZZAH010000921.1:0-1544 GCA_964652115.1 uncultured bacterium
GCCGCGGAAGTGAAGCGCCGCGCGTAGATCCTCCACCGCCGACGCGACCTTGGCCATGAGCCTCTTCGATTGGTGATTGGGATCGCCGTCGAAGTCGACGTCACCGATCGCGAGGAGACCGATCGAAGGCCCGCGTGGATCTCGCGCCTCGACGTGACCCTCCGCATCGGCGAGCTCGCGCGCGTCGAGGAGATCGCGCTCGCTCGTGAGGACATGAAGGAGGAGATCGTCGTCGACCAAGTAGCCGCCGTCCCCTCGCGGCAGGGCGACGAAGTTGACGAGCTGAAGCGCGCCGTCCGCCACCATCGCGACATCGCGCGCGCCGTCGAGCCGCGCCAAGACCGGATCCCACACCCGCGAACGAAGCGCCTCCCCGCGAGCGCGAAGCGTCGACTCCTCGGTCGCGTCACCGGCCAGCACGGCCCGCCTCCAGGCGAAGACCAGCGAATCGATCGACGCGGCATCACCGAGAGGGATCATGCTTGGGCGTGCGTCTCGCGACGGAAGCACGAAGGCGACGTAGCCGTCGCGCGTAGCATCGTTACCCATGAGGCGCGGCACGAAGGCGGGCACGCTCCACCGCGCATAGGCAACGAGCGCTTGTCCCGGTTGCAGCGCAGAGGCCAACGATGAGAGCCGTACGTCCTCGGTGCGTGCCGTGCCACGGTTGGCGACCGCCCAGGCGCGCTCGTTGGCCTCGTAGGCATCACGCGCTCCGGCGAGCTTGCTCGCGTCGTCTTCGCCCCCCGCGACCAGGAAGCGCGCATACCGCCGCCGGGAAGCGAGCACCCGCGTCCACAGCGAGTCGGAGGCGGTGGCGCCTCGAGAGTCCGCTGCCACCGCGGCAACTACGCCACGCGCGCGGGCCGCAAGCGCGCCGAGCACGAGGCCGCGCGAGGAGGCTTCCGCGCTCCACAGTTCACTTACGTCGGCCGGTGGGTGCGCGGCCGCGATCGTGAGCGCGAGATCGATCCCGGGCGCCGATTTGGTCGCGTAGGCCAAGGCCTCGCGCTCAGCCATCGTTTCGATCGTGAGGCGGACGTGCGCGCGGCGAAGCGACTCCGCCTCGAGCGCGGCCGTGATCGCCTGGCCGTGGTCCCCTTTCGTCGCCTTGAGCATCGCCTCACGCCACCGCGCCTTCGCGACCTCGGGATGAATCCGCCCGAGCTCGTGCGAGAGCAACGTCGCGAGGCCCGCGTTTCGAGTTTCCGCCGCGCGAAGGTCTCCCAGCTCGAGCAGAATCTCCGCGAGGTCGCCTTCCTCGGTCGCGGTGCGTGACACCTCGCGGCCGCGCGCCTTCTCGAGGATCGCCACGCCGCGCTCCTGATAACGACGCGCGTCCGCGAGACGACCGTGCGCGCGCGCCAGCTCCGCGCGGAGATTCCACGCGTCGCCCACCTCCTCGTTCTCCGCGCCGGCCGTCTGGGTCAAGAGCCCGATCGCGCGGACGAGCATCGAATCGGCCGCCTCGTAGCGCCCGAGCTCCGAAAAGGTGCCGGCCAAGGTCGCCAAGGTCGACGCGCGATCGGCGTCGAGATCGGCGG
>CAZZAH010000922.1:0-1539 GCA_964652115.1 uncultured bacterium
GAGCGCACGTTCGAGATCGCGCGCACGCGCTCGAGCGGGTAGTCGAAGCCGGGCAGCTTCTGCGTGGCCATCGCGGCCAGGCGGCGCGCCTCGAACTCGTACTGCGCGAAGGTCGCCTCCCACGATTGCCAGACATTACGATGCGCGCGCATCTTCTTCTGCTCGCGCGCGGCCCAGGCCTCGAGGCTGTCGGGGTTGGTGATCACATCCTTCGTGTTCAGGTACTCAGGCATTCCCGCCGCGAGCTTGACCTCGCCCGCCTGGCGATTGGTCTCGGTCTGCTTCAACAGATCAGGGAAGCGCGCGTCGGCATGAAGCGGCTCGAGATCGGTGTCGTACTGAAGCTGCTCGGCGTCGTCGAAGCCGTTCGAGACGGTCGCCTGAAGCGCGGTTAAGGCGCCGTCGACATTGCCGGCGCGAGAGAGCGCGCAGGCCTCGTTGTAACGGAAGAACTTCCCCGTCGGGACGATCGCGTCGGCGGCGTGAAAGACATTCACCGCGGCGTCATATTGCCCCGCCTCGATCAACGCATAGCCTGAGTCGGAGAGCGCGCCGTAGCGCGCGAGAGTCGTCAGGTCATGCATCTTCGGCATGTCGGGGGCGGCGGTCGCGACTGGGGTCTTTTCCTTCGAGCCGCAGGCCGCGAGGATCACGAGCGAGAGCGGCAGCGCAAGGCGAGCGTAGTGCATCAGAGAGCCTCCGATTGGGGAGAGCTGAACTCAACCGACGTGGGACTGAACCGCGCTTTGCGACGCCCCCTCGCTTCACACGCGCATCGTTGCCCGCTACGTCGGAACCGTGGTCTCGATGCTAGAACCGACGGTCCGCATCGCAAAGCCGAAATCTGGGCGCCTCCGGGTCGTGCCCCGTTCACAGCGCTCGCGGGCCCCAACGTCGGCGGCGTGATCATCCTTCACCACAACCCGACGATTGAATGGACAGCCGCGCTTGACCGGCGCGGTCTTCGGCATCGATTACGACGCGAGCGAGATCGAGATCGAGCAGTGGAGGACCTGCACTCCTTTCGAGCTCCCCACCTTCGACTGGCCCGCGCCCGGAAGCGGCGTCGCCGTCACGTTCCTGGAGACGCAGCAGGCTCACCTGGTCGAGCTCTATGAGCTCATCGCGGTGAACCCGACCGACGTGCCGAGCAGCTGCGCCTCAAAACGCATCCGACACAGGGCGGTTGGTTCACCGACGACTCGATCCCGTCCGAGCTCGACCTCATCACCGCCTTCGGATCGATGGACTTCGACACCGATGAGTCGCTCCCTGCCCGCCGAAGGCTCTCGACCAGGGCGACTCGCCCCGAGGGAAGGCCCCATTTGGCGGCGGAGAATGGCGCGAAGCGGCCCGCGCCAGCTGGCCGTCACGAAAGTCGACCCCGGCATCGGATTACCGAGCGGGTGAAAAAGGCGCGGATCGGAATGTAGGCCCCGCTCCGATCAACGCCTTTAACAAATACGGATAGGAGCCGAGAAGCGGGCGGACGTATACTTGTCGCGCGACGAGGATGGACTCCTCACGACGCGCACAGGC
>CAZZAH010000923.1:0-1535 GCA_964652115.1 uncultured bacterium
CCGCTCTACAACCTCGCGATCGTGGAGCGCTTCTACTTCCGCAACGACGTCAAGGCGCGCGAGTGGTTCGAGCGCTACCTCTCCGTCTCGGACTCCGATCCGGATGGGCTGAAGAGCGTGCTCGCCCCCGACCGCGCGGGAGGAATTCGATGACGCTCGCGCCGATGCTTCTGCTCGCGCTCGCGGCGACTGCGAACGAGACGCCCCGCACCCTCGACGAGATCTCGATCGAAGGCGAGGTCGCGATGCCGCAGGTCTGGTTCGTCACCGCGCGCGAGCTGCCGCGCTATCACGATGGCGTCGAGTGGTTGCTCGAGCCGCGTGCCGCAACGCTCGAACAACTCCTCGCGACGCCGAGCGTCGTGTGGCCGCTTTCCTCGTGGGCACTGCCGGACTCGCTCGCGTTCACGGCGGAGCCCATCGTTCAACAGCCGGGGCATACCTCGCCTCGCTAACGCAACGCAGACAGAAGGAGGTTCTATGTCCCAGTTCGAGAATTTCGCGCACTGGTTTCGCCAGGGCGGGCTCTTCATGTATCCGATCCTGGTCGTCGGCGTGCTCGTGCTCGCGATCGCGGCCGAGCGCTTCTGGGTGCTGCGTGGCGTGTCGGCGTGGAACGGCCGGAAGTGGATCGACGATCTCGTGCGCCTCGCGGGGCGGAACGATCTTTCTGGTGCCGCACGTCACTGCGAAGGCGTCGACACGCCGGTCGGCAAGGTGGCGCAGAGTATGCTCGTCGCGTCGCAGACCTCGAAGAACGCGGAGCTCGCGGCCGAGCGCATGCGCCTGGCGTCGGAGGACACGGCGCTGCTTCATCTGCCGGGCCTCGCGCGTCGCTTGCCCTACCTCAATCTCCTCGCGAACACCGCGACGCTGCTCGGGCTGCTCGGCACGATCCTCGGTCTGACCGGCGCCTTCGCGGCGGTCGGAGTGGCCAGCGCGGCGCAACGTTCCGCTCTCCTCGCGCGCGGCATCTCGGAAGCGCTCAACGCGACCGCCTTCGGTCTTCTGGTCGCGGTGCCGGCGCTTCTCCTTCACGGCTACTTCGCCGGACGCGTCGACTCGGTGGTCGAGCAGATCGACGAGGTGACCGTGCGCTTGAGCCGCGCGCTGGTCGATGCACGAGTCGAGGTCGAGGCGCGCGACTCGAGGAGAAGCGCGTGAGCCTCGCCCGCTATCGGAAGAGCCATCACGTCGGCACCAAGGACGACGTGAACCTGCTTCCCTTGATGAACCTCTTCATCGTGCTGATCCCGACGCTGCTGCTTTCGGCCGCGTATCTCAAGCTCTCGGCGGTCGAGGTCGGTCTCGCGGGCGAGCCGGTGGCGGAGGCGAACATGATCCGGGACGCGGTCGATCTTCGCGTCGAGGTGGGGCGCGATCAGCTTCGCGTGGTCGCGGTCGGCCTAGAGCCGCAGTCGATTCCGCGTGATGACAATTGGCGCGAGTCGCTCGGAGCGGTCCTCGCGCAGGTGGCCGCAACGCATCCCGACTCGCACGGCATCACCATCCTCTCGCGGCCCGAGACGCGCTAC
>CAZZAH010000924.1:0-1535 GCA_964652115.1 uncultured bacterium
GCCCCAGGCTCACAGCGGCACAGCCTGGATATACTACGGGAGCGCGACCGGAATCCACAGCGAGGATGCGGTGCGCCTCAGCACGGGAACCGTGAACGCACGCCTCGGCGCGAGCGTCGCGTCGCTCGGTGACATCAACCGTGATGGTCTTGCCGACGTGGCGGTGGCAGAACCGGGACTGAGCCAAGGCTCCACCTACGAAGGGCGCATTCGCGTCCTCTTAGGGAGCGCCACCGCGGGGCCCATCTTTTACTGGTCTCTCGAGGGGAATTCGACCGCCATGCAGCTCGGCACGGTCCCGGCCGATGCGGGTGACGTCGACGGCGACGGTTATCCCGACTTCGTCGCGAGCATGCCCTTGTTCCCCGATCCGGCGACCCGGACCGGGCGCGTGATCGTGGTGCTGGCGAACGACGCGTTGGTCGACGGCCATGCAACCACGCTGAACTTCAGCGAGCCGAGCGGGGAACCGGTGCCGCTCCTCGCGACCATCCCGGCCGGGGGAGCGATGCGTCTACGAGCAGCCGGCCGATCGCCGCTCGGTCGCACCTCGGTGCGACTCGAGTGGAACATCGAGCCTTTGCCCTCCGCATTCACGCAGGGGCCGAGCGGATGGGGCTCGTGGAACGATACCGGGGCACCGACGCTTGGCATTGGCTCGAGTGTCGACCTGGACGAGCTGGTAATCGGGCTCGAGCCCGACGCCAGGCAGCACGCGCGCGTGCGGCTCGCCTCGCACTCGCCGTTCGCACCGAGCTCGCCCTGGTGGAGCCCGGCACGAAGTACGCCGTCGGTCGAGCAGTTCCGCACGCGTGGCGGCACCGCTGCGGTCGATCCGATGTCCGCGGCCCGCGTCGCCTCGCTTCGGGTCACGCCCAACCCTTGCTTGGAGAACGCGACGCTACGGCTCGTCCTCGAAACCGCGGTCGATGGGTCGATCGCCATCTTCACCCCGGATGGCCGCAAGGTCCGGACGCTGCGCGAGGGTCCGCTGCCTGTAGGTGAGCAATCGCTCCGCTGGGATCGAACCGATGATCACGGGCGCGAGGTTGCCGCGGGCGTCTTCTTCGCGCGGCTCTCCGCGGGTGATCGTTCGATCGGGACGCGCTTCGTCCTCCTGCCGAGGCGATCGAGCCTGGAGCGCTAGGGACCCGAGTCGGAAGCGGAGACGAGCGAAGCGAGCAGCGCCGCCATCTGTTGGTGACCAGGGTTGAGCTCGAGCCCGCGGCTCGAGCGCGTGCGCGCCGTCGTGAGGTCCTCGCGCTTGAGCGCCCCCTCGGCCAGGAGGAGATAGGCGGAAGGAAGATAGGGATTGGCGTCGATCGCTTGCTCCGCGCGTGCGATCAACTGAGCGGCGTCGCCCCGCTCTATGGCCAAGACCGCAAGGCCGAGCAGCGCGTCGCAACGATGGGGGCTCGCGAGCTCGGGCAGCACGCTCGTGAAGAGGCTCTCGGCCGCGGCGTCCCGACCCGCGAGATCGAGCACCGGGAAACGAGGCGCGCCGCAAAGCGGTGAAGGCAAAGATCTCTTGACCG
>CAZZAH010000925.1:0-1527 GCA_964652115.1 uncultured bacterium
CACCACGCCGGCTGTCGGGTCCAAGGTGCAAGAGGTCGAAGGCCAGTCGCTTGGAGAGAGGCTCGAGGCTTGTATACGCAAGTGTCCAGGTCGCCACCATAAGCATGACCAGGAACGGGGGCAGGAGCTTGCCGCGGGGGTGAGAGCGCGTCGCTGCGGTGGAACCCATGGGACCTCGTGCCGGCTGCGGCATACCAATCCACGGTCTTACGACCTAGCGGGGAAGGGTTAGCCGGGAGGACCCTGTCAGTGAAAGGACCAGTCGATGGGGAGGGGCTCGCTCTAGTGCACCTCCTTCATGACCTGAGTGGCACAGGCGAAGAAGTTGACGATGCAAGGCGTGAGCAAGCGGTAGATCACGGCGCTTCCTTGTCTACGGTCCTCCACGATGCCGTGCGAGCGCAGAACCGCGAGATGCTTCGAAACGGTCGTCTGATCGGATCCGACGATCTGGGTCAGCTCGCCCGCGCTGCATTCGCCTCGGCTCAACCGATCGACGATCAGGAGGCGCGATTCGTTGGCGAGCGCCTTGAGCACGCGAGCTTGGGCGCGAAACAGGGCTCTATCTGGATCGGTCGACCGCTTCATGCCTCCACTTTATGGCCAAATTGCCAAGTCGGCAAGTCGAAATTCGGGTCGCCCAGGCACTCGAAGCTGCCGATGCTCGCGTTGCACTGTGGCTGGCCGTCCCTGTCCACATTCGGTAGAGTGCCGCTGTGAAAGAGTCACGGCGCAAGGTGCCATCGGCCCCGAGCCTCTCCGCTCTGCTGCTCGCCGGCATCCTTAGTCTGACCGCGCTCGCGGGCTGCATTCACCGCGATCCGGAGCCCTATGTCCCGGATCGGCCCTTTGTCGGGCCGAGCGGCCAACGTCCGGCCGAGCTGCCCAGTGAAGGGACCTATCCCGAGCTCGCGCTCATCGCCACCGGAGAGACGCGCTTGCGTTCCGGAACGCTCTCGCCGCCGGCCGCGATGGCGGAGATCTCGAAGGTGATGCGCGTCGTGTACCAGCAGGCCGCGCTGCCGCGCACCGAAGGCCGTCTCCTTCTTCTCACCGCGGCGATCGATTCGGTCAAAGTGGAGGTGGAGGGGCTCGGCATCACCGGTGGAGCGGTGATGCGGCAACGGCTCGACCATCCGCGGCCGGAGGATCTCGAGCGCTTCAAGGCGGCGGCGCAGCTCTACCAGCGATGGGGCCTACTCGCGATGCGCGATGGTCGCGTCGAGGAGCGCACCGCCGGCGTGTCACGCCTGGAGCAGGCGATCGAGTGGACGCCGGAGGATCCGATCCCCACGCTGCTGCTCTCGGCCTATGAGGACGTGGCCGGATTTCGTTCGAACTCGCTCGAGCGACTCGATCGCTTCGCGCGCGAGCATGGCCCGAGCGACGTCGTCGATCTCGCGCGCATGCGGAAGAACGAACGGGTGTGGAAGCTCGAAGGCGACACCACCGGGCTCTCGACCGCTCGAGGCATCGCGAAGGAGGTCGCCGCGCGCGAAGGAGGGTGGCTCCAGGCGGAACCGTGGC
>CAZZAH010000926.1:0-1524 GCA_964652115.1 uncultured bacterium
AGGAGCTGAAGCGACGAGAGCGAGGCGAGGGTGCGCGGGTCGACCGTGATGAAGCCGGCGTCACGAAGCGCGGAGCGAAGGAAGGGCAGGACGGCGGCGCGCGCGTCGGGTCGCGTCTTCGCAGGCGGCGAGGTCAGTGGCGCGCCGGCTTCGCGCACGCGCGCCGGAAAGGGAGCGCCCGGCCAGGTCAGCCGCGCCCAACGCGCCTCACACGCGTCCGCGCGACGATCGAGCCTGAGTCGACGCAGGAGCCCGGCCGCGAGGCCGAGGTCGGCTCTAGCCTGCGCGACGACCGCGTGGACCTGCGCCTCGGAGCCCGCCGCACGGTCGGAGAGACACCAGAGGGAAACTTCGGCCGAGGCCTCGAGCGCCGCCGCCCGCGCCACGATCTCGACCTGACGCGTGCTCAGCTGCGCCAGCGCGTGATGCAATCGCCGACGCGTGTCGGCATCGACCTCAGGTGCGCACTCGACCGCACGAGCCGCGAGCCAAGTGACGAGCCATGACGGAAGAGCCAAGCGCGGATTCTCCTCCGCGCGCGTGAGCCAGAGATCGAGCAGGGAGGCGACGGCGCGCGATCCCGTCTCGTCGCCCTTCGCGGGCTCCGCATCCGCGCGGGTGACATGGGCGGCGCCCGCCGGGGGTCCGAGCAAGAGCTCCGGCAACCGTGACCAGCCGAGCTCGGATGGATGATGCGGCGACGGCAGCCCGAGGTCCGGCGCCGCGATCGCGGCCTCGAGCAGGCGCCGATCCAGCTCGCTCGCGAGGCCTCGACCCTCGCCTGAAGGGACCAACCCCGCGCGCGAGCGGACTGCCTCGAGCCAGGCCGGAAGCAGCGCGCCTCGTCGCTCGCTCTCGTAGTAGACGAGCACCTGCTCCGCGGCGCGATCGAGCCCGGGCGTGCGCGTCCGCCGAATGTTCTTCAGCACCAGCGCCAGCGTGCGTCGAAAGCGCGATCCCCATCCGAGGTGAAAGTAGGCGATGGCGCGACCGAGAAAGATCCACCCCGCGGCCGCTCCGCCCGAGGATCCTCGACGCGCGAGGCGAGCGAAGATCGGCTCGATCTGATCGAGCGCGTCGGACCAGCGCCCGAGCGCCAGCTGCCAGCGCAGTAGCCGAAAGCGATCACCCAGCTCCTCGCGAGGTGAGCCGCGCTTGTGGCTCGCGAGGACCAGCGCGCGTTCCAGATCGAGCGCCTCGCGCCATCGTCCTTCGACCGCCAGCGCGAAGGCCTGCTCGCGCCAGCGACGCCTCAGCCTTCGCGGGGGCAGCGCGTGCTCTTCGCGGGACGACACGGGGCGCGACGTCGTGAGGAGAGACATGGGGACCTCCTTTGCGCAAACCAAGTGAAGCTTCTCGCGGGAAAACTCCCGGAGCGTCCGTCGACGAGCGCGACGGCATTTCAGTACCCTGCGCACGGCGGAGAGGGGGATGCCCGCCGGCGGAGGGTGGATGTTCGGGAAACAGCGGATGCGTGCCTGCGGGGCCGCCTGCGGCGCGCTGTGGTTGCTCTTCGTCCAAACC
>CAZZAH010000927.1:0-1517 GCA_964652115.1 uncultured bacterium
TGGGCGTAGATCGCGACCGCATCGCCTCGGCGAACGTCGAGCGCCACGAGCGCGTGCGCTAGCTGGTTCGCGCGTGCGTCGAGCTCGGCGTAGGTCCAGGCGAACGAATCATTCCGAGTGTCCAGCAGCGCGATCGCATCCGGTGTCGCTCGCGCGCGAGCCGCGAAGAGCTCCTGCACCGCGCCCCGCCAGTCGTCCGGCAACGGCGTGCTCTCGTCGGGGAGCGCGGGCTTGCTCCCCGGCGTCACCAACGAGTGCGCGTCGAGCGGGAGGTTCGGCTCCTCGATCCAGGCGTTCAGCAGGTGCTCGTACTGATCGAGGAAGGCGTCAATGCGCCAAGGGTCGAAGAGGTCGGCGCTCGCGATCGCCTGCAGGCGAAGCCCGGCCTCGCTCGGAAAGACGTAGAGGGAGAGATCGAAGCGCGACTCGACCGCGTCGGCGCCGAGAGCTTCCGCCTCGAGCCCGCCGAAGCGCGGCTCTTCCTCCGGCGTGTTGACCAGGTTGAACCAGACCTGAAAGACGGGCGAGCGCGAGAGGTCGCGCGGCGGGCGGAGCTGCTCCAACACTGACTCGAAGGGAAGATCCTGGTGCGCGTAGGCGCCGAGGCTCGACTCGCGCATCGTCGCCAGGAGATCTCGCGCGCTCTCCTCGCGGTCGATCGAGACCTTGAGCGCGATGCTGTTGACGAAGCAGCCGAGGAGCGGTTCGGTCTCCTCGCGCGTGCGATTCGCGATCGGCATCCCGATCGCGAAGGTGTCGCTGCCGGCCCAACGCGAAAGTAGGTGCGCGTAGGCGCCGAGCAGGAGCATGTGGAGCGTCGCTCCCTCGGCGCGCGCGAAGGTCTCGAGGCGAGCGGTCAGCTCCGACGAAAGGCTCGCGGTGCGACGAAGACCGTGATGACCTTGCACCGCCGGTCGCGGCCGATCGGTCGGCAGCTCGAGCGGCGGCACATCCGCGAGGCTCGTGGTCCAGTAGCGCAGCTGACGTGAGAGCTCCTCGCCCGCGAGCCAATCACGCTGCCAGATCGCGTAGTCGGCGTACTGAATCGAGAGGTCGGGCAGGAGCGCGGGCGTGCCCGAGGTCTCCGCGTCGTAGAGCAGGTTCCACTCGCGCACCAGATTCGCGATGGACCAACCGTCGGAGAGGATGTGGTGGAGGGTGAGCAGGATCGCGTGCTCTTTCGCCGCGAGTCGAATGAGGCGAGCGCGCCACGGCGATGCGGCCGCGAGATCGAAGCCGCGGGCCGCGTCGGCCTCGAGCTCCGCTTGCAGCATGCGCGTCGGCTCGCTCGCGTCGCTGAGGTCGAGCAGGGGAAGCGGTGCTCCCTCCGGCCGGTCGGAAGGCGGCGCGATCTCCTGCCACGGCACCCCATCCGCGGCGACGAACCGAGTGCGCAGCGATTCGTGACGCCGCGTGATCTCTCGCAACGCGCGCTCGAGCGCACCGACATCGAGCGTGCCTTTCAGCTTGAGCGCGGCGCTGAGGTTGAACCCGGCGCCGCCCGGATCGAGCTGCTC
>CAZZAH010000928.1:0-1515 GCA_964652115.1 uncultured bacterium
ACGAGTGGAATCGAACCCGCGCCGCGGAATCGCTCGGCGGGCTCTCGCGCACCACACTCATCGGCAAGATGCGGCGCCTCGGCATCGAGGCACGAGGGGAGACCGCCTAGAAGAACCCCGGATCGCGGTAGACGCCGAAGACCTTCCGGAAGACGTCGCAGATCTCGCCGAGGGAGACGCCGGCCTCGACCGCCGCCAGAATCGGCGGCACGAGGTTGTCGTCGCCCCGGCAGGCGTTCTCGACCGCGGCGAGCGTGGCCGTCGCCTGCGCCGCGTTTCGACGCGAGCGCAACGAACGCAGGCGCTCGACCTGGTCGCTCTCGACGCGGTGATCGATCTTGAGCGTCGGGATGGCCGGGTCGGCCCCCGCTTGGTAACGATTCACGCCGACGATGACCCGCTCCTGGCGCTCGACCTCGCGTTGATGCTGGAAGGCCGACGCCGCGATCTCGCGCTGCGGGAAGCCTTGATGGATCGCGGCCACCATGCCGCCCAGATCATCGAGCTTCTTGATCAGCTCCCATCCGCGGCGCTCGACCTCGTCGGTCAACGCTTCGACGAAATAGGAGCCGCCGAGCGGATCGACCACCTCGGCCACGCCGCTCTCGTCGGCCAAGATCTGCTGCGTGCGGAGCGCGATGGTCGCGGCTTCCTGGGTCGGAAGGGCATAGGTCTCGTCGAGCGAGTTGGTGTGCAAGGACTGCGTGCCGCCGAGCACCGCCGCGAGACCCTGCAGCGCGACGCGCGCGACGTTGTTGTACGGCTGCTGCGCGGTCAGCGACACGCCGGCGGTCTGCGCGTGCGTGCGCAGGAGCCACGACCGCGGATTCTTGGCGCCGAAGCGCTCGCGCATGATCTTGGCCCACATCCGGCGCGAGGCACGGAACTTCGCGATCTCCTCGAAGAAGTCGTTGTGCACGTCCCAGAAGAACGAGAGCCGCGGCGCGAACTCATCGACATCGAGCCCGGCCTCGATCCCCGCCTCGACGTAGCTGATGCCGTCATAGAGCGTGAAGGCGAGCTCCTGTACCGCGGTCGCGCCCGCCTCTCGAATGTGGTAGCCGCTGATCGAGATCGTATTCCAGAGCGGCATCTCCTTGGTCGAGTAGACCAGCATGTCGCGGATGATCCGCATCGACGGCTCGGGCGGAGAGATCCACTCCTTCTGCGCGATGAATTCCTTCAGGATGTCGTTCTGCATCGTGCCGCGAAGCTTGGACGGCGGCACGCCTTGCTTCTTACCCACCGCGACGTAGAAGGCGAGGAGCACGATCGCGGGTGCATTGACCGTCATCGAGGTCGTGACCTGATCGAGCGGAATGCCGTCGAAGAGCCGCTCCATGTCCTCGAGCGAGGCGACCGACACGCCTTCGGTTCCGACCTCGCCGAGCGAGAGCGCGTGGTCGGGGTCGTAGCCCATCAGCGTCGGCATGTCGAACGCGGTCGAGAGGCCGGTCTGTCCCTGCTTCAGAAGGTAGTGGAAGCGCGCGTTGGTGTCGGCCGGGCTGCCGAAGC
>CAZZAH010000929.1:0-1512 GCA_964652115.1 uncultured bacterium
TGGACATGGATTCGGCGAGCAGCCGTGGTCGTTGCCCTGTTAGACGCCCCCCTCGCTGGAGCAGTCTGCGCTTGTCAGGACGAGGCACGAGCCGTCGGCGAAGCAGCATGCGCCCTTCGGTTGCGGACAGGGATTCGGGAAGCAGTCGGTGCCGTCGCCTTCGTAGCTGCCGGACTGCGTCGCGCAATCGACGCCGATCAATTGGAGGCAAGAGCCGTCGGCGAAGCAGCAAGCGCCGGAGGGCGGAGGTTGCGGGCAAGGGTTCGGATCACACGTCGTGTCGTCGCCCTGAAACACGCCGCCCGACTCGCCGCAGGAATCGATGGTCCCGAGCTCGCAGGTACCGTCGGCCAAGCAGCAGGCGCCCAGGGTGCCCGACGGAGCGGCCTCCGTGGCACTCGCGATTGTCATCGAGAGCACGAGGGCGATCACGCCCATCCGTGCGACTCGCGCGGCGAAGGAAAGCAGGCGCGGGAGCTTCATCATGGTGCCTATCTCGCCGGAAGCGCCGGCGCGTGGGGGCTGAGCTTTCGAAGCTGCGGGTGTGCGCAGATAGATTGTAGAACTCCACCGGCGAGGCGGTCCAGCGGTCGCCTCGACGAGTCGATGCCGCGGGGTCGTCGCCGCAGCGAAAGAGCAACGCGGCTTGACGACATCGACGCCTCGCAGTACTGGTTACCGGCTCGCGAGGCGGACCACCGTGGCCGCATCGAGCAAGCCGTGCGCGCATTTCACGAGAGGGCGGAGACGGGACATGCGGCCATCGCCGGCGCGAGGTGAAAGCGACGTGAAGGGGCGCGCCTGAGCGGCGCAGGGTCGACACGATCGCGCTCCGGCCGCTTCGCCGCGCTGATCGCCGCCGGCATTCTCCTGAGCCGCGTCGCGGGGCTCGTGCGCGAGCGGATCTTCTCCCACTACTTCGGCCTCTCCGATCCCGGCGACGCGTTCAAGGCGGCGTTCCGCATCCCCAACTTCTTGCAAAACCTCTTCGGCGAGGGCGTGCTCTCGGCCTCGTTCATTCCGGTCTACGCGCGCCTCCTCGCGGAGGGGGACGAGCGCGAAGCGAATCGCGTCGCGGGCGCGGTCTTCTCGCTCCTCGCGCTCCTGGTGTCGGTGCTGGTGCTTTTGGGTGTTTTGGCCGCGCCGGTCCTCGTCGCATGGATCGCGCCTGGGTTCGAAGGCGCAAAACGGGAGCTGCTCGTTCAGCTGGTGCGAATCGTCTTTCCGGGCACCGGGCTTCTGGTGCTGTCCGCGTGGTGCCTCGGCATTCTGAACAGCCACCGGCGCTTCTTCCTCTCCTATGCCGCGCCGATCGGTTGGAACGCGGTGATGATCGCGGCGCTTCTCGCCTTCGGTCGCTCGCGCGAGCTCGAGCCGCTCGCGATCGTGACCGCGTGGGCCTCGGTCGCGGGGAGCGCGCTGCAGTTTCTCATGCAGCTTCCGGTTGTGCTTCGCGTGGCGAAGGGGCTGCGCCTCAACTTCGGGCGCGGATCGGCGCAGGTGAGCACCGTG
>CAZZAH010000930.1:0-1510 GCA_964652115.1 uncultured bacterium
CGGGCCGCGTGGATAGCACTTCGTTCCACATCACCGCCTTCCTTCCACGCGACTACGACGACGTGGTCGCGCTGTGGCGGCGGACCGAGGGGATGAACCTCCGCGATGCCGATTCACGCGAGGGGATAGAGCGCTTTCTCGCGCGGAATCCGGGCTTGAGCCTGATCGCCCGCGCGAGCGACGCGACGCTCCTCGGTGTCGTGCTGGTCGGACACGACGGGCGCCGCGGGCTGCTCCATCACCTCGCGGTGGCGCCCGAGGCGAGGCGCCGCGGGATCGGCCGCGCGCTCGCCCTTCGCGCCATCGATGCGCTCGAGTGCCAAGGCATTCGAAAGACGATGCTCTTCGTCAAGATCGAGAACGCGGGCGGTCGTGTCTTCTGGGAAAGCTTCGGCTTTACCCTCCGCGGCGATGTCGATTTCTTCTCGCGCGCGGCGGAGGGAGAACCGAACGCGTAGCGATCTTCAGTGCAAGCTCTACGCGTTCAGCTCTAAGGCCAGCTCGCGCGCGCGGGAGAGCAGGTGCTCGCGCGTGTTGCGCGTCGGATCGTCCAGCACCTCGTCGAGAAGTGCGTGGAGAATCCTTCCGATGATCGGGCCGGGGGAGAGCCCGAGATCTTGCATGAGGTCGGTGCCGCCGATCGCAAGATCGCGCACACTGAGCGCACTCTCCGCCTCCAGGATCGCGTCGGCGCGCTTTCGAAGCTCGACCAATTCGGGCGCGAGGCGACGGCGAAGTCCATTGCCCATCGTGTCGGCAGCGCGCATGAGGAAGAGCTCGTCGACGTTCTCCGGTCCGATGGTGCGAAGGAAGCGACGCACCGCGCCGTCGGTCCAGTCGGCGGTGTAGTGGAACATGTGATGGCGCACGAGGTGCATCACGCGCTCGCGCGTTTCGTTCGGATAGCGAAGCCGCCGCATGATGCGGTCGACCATGCGTTCGCCTGAGTACTGGTGATTGTGGAACGACGCGGTGTCGCTGAGCTGAACGCGCGTCTCCGGCTTCCCCAGATCGTGAAAGAGCGCCGCCAGCCGCACGACCGGATTGCCGCGCTCCGAGCGATCGACCGCCGCGAGCGAGTGGTGAAAGACGTCGTAGGCGTGATGCGGATTCTGCGGCACGCCATAGCACGCCGCGAGCTCGGGCAGGAAGCGACGCAGGAGCCCGGTCTCGTGGAGGAGGGCGAGACCCGACGACGGCCGCTCGACCGCGAGCAGCTTGTCGAATTCGTCGCGCACGCGCTCGGGCGCGATCTTCTCCAGCATCGGCGCGCACACCACCAGGCCGCGCAGCGTCGCGGGCTCGATCTCGAAGTCGAGCTGGGCCGCGAATCGCACCGCGCGGAAGAGACGAAGCCCGTCTTCGCCGAAGCGCCTTTCCGGATCGCCGACCGCGCGAATGACGCGCGCCTCGAGATCGCGCAGCCCTCCGAACGGATCGAGGATCGCGCCGGTGGTCGGATCGCAGGCCATCGCGTTGATGGTGAAGTCGCGGCGCGCGAGGTCTTCCT
>CAZZAH010000931.1:0-1505 GCA_964652115.1 uncultured bacterium
TGTCCTGCGCGGTCATGGTGGTCGTGAGCAAGCTGGTATAGATCGAGCGCGTGGAGATGCGGTTATTCGACATGACTCCGTCCCTTACATGTTGAGCAGCGTGTCGTAGAGTTGGTCGAAGGTCGAGAAGAGGCGCGCCGCGGCCTGGTACGCGCGCTGCGATTCGACCAACTTCGCCAGCTCCTCGTCGAGGTTGACTCCGATCGCCGATTGCCTCTGCGCCTCGAGGCTCTGCACCGCGTTCGATTGCCCCTCCGCCACCAGGCGTGCCTGCTGCGAGATCGATCCGAGCGAGGCGAGGGCGGAGCTGTAGAACTCTCCCGGCGTGGCCGTGCCGCCGCTCAGAAGGCGCGTGTCCCTGAGTGCTGCGATCGCGAGCGCGATGTCGTTGTCGCCGGCGTCACCCGAGCTCCCGGCGTTCACGTTGGTCGGGTCGCGCACGATCTCCGCGTTCACCGCGAAATCGGCGATCTTCCCGCCTTGGAAGAAGGGCATGCGTGAAGGCCCGGCGCCGTGGATTCGATTGACCGAGTCGACCAGCTTCTGGGCCAGGGTCTCGAGCTGTTGGCGGAAGGCGGGAATGATCTCCTCGCGCACCTCGATCAGTCCGCCGAGGCGACCGGAGAGGTTGTGCGGCTCGCCGTTGTCGAGCGCGAAGACCACGCGCGTGTGCACCGCCGCACCGTCGGAGAAGCGCTGCGTGGCGAGAAGGTCGACCGAGCTGCCCTGCACCACGGTGCGTGAGCCGATGCGCACCACCGTCTGCCCGTCCGCTCGCACGACATGGGTCGCGCCCGCGCTCTGCGCGAGCTCGTCGATCAGGAGGTCGCGTCGATCCTCCAGGTCGGCGTAGGAGTCGTCCGCGGTCGACCCGCTGCCGATCTGCGAGTTGAGCTGGCCGAGCTCCTCGAGGCGCGTGTTGATCGTGCCGACCAGCTGCTCGAGCTCGCGATCGCTCCCTTCGAGGATGCCGTCGAGCCGCGAGTCCTGACGCTTGAATCCCTCGATCAGCCCGTCTGCCTTCTGCACCACCACGGTGCGCGTCGCCGCGTCCTCGGGCGAGTTCGAGAGGTCGAGCCACGAATTCCAGAACTGGTTCATGAGCTCGGAGAGCCCGCTGTCGCTCGGCTCGTTCACCACCGACTCGATGCGCGAGAGACTGTCGGCGCGCGCTGACCACTTGCCCAGGAGCGCCGACTCCTCGCGGAGCTGCGAGTCGAGGAAGGCGTCGCGCCGGCGCTCGATGCCGGCGAAGGTGACGCCGCTTCCGAGCCGACCCTCCGGCGATTCCTCCGCCAGGCTCGGCTCGAGCAAAGCGCGCCGGCGGGTGAAGCCGGGCGTCGAAACGTTCGCGATGTTGTGGCCGGTGACGGCGAGCGTCGACTGATGCGCCAAGAGGGCACGGCGCGCCATCTCTAGTCCGGCGATGAGGCCAGGCATCGATCAGGCGGCGCGGTCGAGCGCGACCGAGATGGGGTCGTGACCGGCCGGCGATTCCTTCGGTG
>CAZZAH010000932.1:0-1183 GCA_964652115.1 uncultured bacterium
CTCGTGCCTTGATGCCGCGTACCTCGTGCCTTCTTCGTTTTCCCTCCCGCCCTTCCTTTCGAGTCTCCAACCCGAGCGGCCCCCACGGATCCCACCGCTCCCATTTCCACTCAGGCCCGACCATGTCTGATCTTGCCCTTCTCACCTTCCAAGACCGCACCGCCCGCCTCGCGCTCAATCGCCCTGAGGCGCGCAACGCCCTTTCGCTCGAGCTGCTCGAGGCCCTGCACACTCAGGTCGACGAGGTGGCTCGTCGCTGCGCGGACCCCGGCGCGGGCGAGCTCTCGGTGCTGGTCGTCACCGGGGCGGGCAAGAGCTTCTGCGCGGGAATGGATCTCAAGGCCGTGCTCGGGAACCCACCGCTCTCGACCAAGCTCCTCGCCACCCTCGCCGACCTCACGCTCAAACTGCGGAAGCTGCCCCTGGTCACGCTCGCGGTCGTCAACGGCGCGGCTATCGGCGGCGGGTGCGGCTTGACCACCGTCTGCGACCTCTCCATCACCCACTCCGACAGCAAGATGGGCTTCCCGGAGGTCGATCTGGGTGTCTGCCCGGCGGTGGTCGCGCCGTGGCTGTGCAAGAAGATCGGCTTCTCCGCCGCGCGCAAGGTGCTCCTCTCCGGCGGCCTTATGAGCGGAATGGACGCCCACATCGCCGGGATCGTCTCCCAGGTGGTGCCGACGGTCGGCGATCTCGAGCCCGCGGCCGAGAAGCTCATCGCACGCTTGGCCACCGGCGCCCCGCGGGCCCTGGCGGCGACCAAGGGGCTCCTTAACGAGCTCGATGGCTCGCTGGACCGAGACACGCTGCAGAAGGCCGCGGCCTTGTCGGCAGAGGTGCTGAACCACCCGCAGTCGCAGGCGATGCTGAGGGCGAAGCTGGGGTCCTAACCCACCCTCCATCGCTCCCATCGCGGGAGGTGGCTGAGACCGCGGGGGGCGAGGCCAAACGGGGTCCGGCGCTCGGCTGCCTCACTTTCAAGGCCGCCGAATCCCCACGGTCACTCGCAGACCCGCATGACCCCTCCGCACCCCCGCGAAACACGCAACTCATCGATTCACCATCGCCTCCGGCGTGTGCCGACCGCATTCCGGGCACCGGATCTCTCCATTGCTCGCCGGGAGACCGCCGATGGAGTATCCGCACGCGAGGCAGCAGTCCGGTCGGCGCGTCTGGTCCAAGG
>CAZZAH010000932.1:1193-1504 GCA_964652115.1 uncultured bacterium
ACCCCGTCCACCAGCACAAACATCCGGTACCGCCCGAGCCCGAGCTTGGAGCTGTCGCGGATGTTCACCTCCAGGTGGCGCGGCTTGCCGTGCTCGTCGGTGAGATCGAAGTGGTGCGAGGACGCGGCGAGCGAGTACCAGGCGCGCCGCGACACCCGCCTCCCGTTGAGCAGCACCTCCTGGAACGCGAAGTCGCCGCTTCGCGCTTCGACGACATGCCCATGGATCACGGTGCGATACGCGACCATCCCGGCTCACTCCTCGTCCGACCGCAGTTTCGCCACCACGCTGAAATCTTCCAGAGTCGTCGT
>CAZZAH010000933.1:0-1502 GCA_964652115.1 uncultured bacterium
TCACCGCGAAGCCGAGCGTGGCGTCGGTCGCGGCCGACTTCGGCACCTCGAGCGGGTAGAGCAGCGTGAAGCCCTCTTCGTACACGTGGTCGAGGATCGGGCCGGGCGAGAGCATGCGCTCGGGCACCGGCCAGAGCGGCGCACCCAGCCGATAGCCCTTGGGCAAGGCCGGCGTGACATCGGGTGGCAGTCCCGAGTCGTTCCGTCCGTTCCAGTAGAGATGCCAGCCGGGATCGATGTCGAAGTGGACCGCGAGCCAGTTGGTCTCGCCGCGTCGAAGCTCTTGCTTCTCGAACACGAGGCGCGGGCGCGCGTGATTCGCGGGGGCCCCTTCGGTCGAGAGGCTGCCCTCGGACGCACCTGTCGCGCCTCCGTCGGAAGACGGGGACGTGCCGGACACGAGGAGGACGAGGAGCAAGGAAGTCGGTGCGCCGATCTGTCGCGCGAAGCCGGGAAGTTGGAGATAGGTCATGCCGCGAGTCTAGCAGGGCACGTGGAAGGGGCGTGCTACCCTTGCGCCATGCTTCTCACGCGCGCCGAGATGACCCACGATTGGGCCGGAGCCCGCTTCGATCCGGAGCGTGATCGCGCGCTGCTCGGGTTCATCTTCAGTCAGTTTCTCTACGGCGAGGTGACCGGCGTTCAGGTGGGCCACTGGCTGCGCCGCGCGCCCGACTTCGACGCCGCGACCTTTCTTGCGCGGCAGGCGACGGAGGAGATGGCGCACGTTCGCTCCTTCCTCGAGATCTTTCGTTTGCTCGGCGCCGCGCCCGATCCGCCGCATCGCATCGTCCGCTTCCTCGCGACCGACTTCATGGGCGGGACCTTCGCGGAGCACACCTGCCTCGAGATGGCGCTGGGCGAGGGCTTCGTCTTGATGGTGCTCTATGCGTTGATCGACACCATCGATCATCCGGGCATCGTCCGCATCCTCGAGGTGGCCGCGCCGCAGGAGGAGCGTCACGTCGCGTTCGGCGAGGAGCAGACGGCGAAAGCCGCGGCGCAATCGGCGTCGCTGCGTGATCACCTGCTCGGCCTCTCGCTGGTGAGTGTGCTTTCGTTGGGGAAGATGGCGCCGCAGGTCAGGCGTCTCGCGCCCGATCATCCGGTCATCTCGCGCATGCCGGAGTTCCTGCAGTCGACCGTGCGCTCGAGCGAGCTCAGGCTGCAACGGATGGGACTCCTGCGGGGCGCGCTGGCCGATCTGTCGGGACCGCGGAGGGCGTGGTTGATCGGGAGCGCGATGGCGAGGCGTCAGTTGGGCCGAATCATTCCGCGAGAGACCCAGCCGCTCACCCGGAGCTACCTCGACGATCCGGCGGTCAAGGCCGCCCTGACCTCGCGCTCCGCCGCGCACTAGTCCACCGCCGCGCTGCCGCCGGCCTCATCCTCGCGAAAAAACAGCTTGCCGTTCCGTACTGCGGGTCGATAACTTAACAACGTTAAGAAAAGGAGGCGCGTTGTGGGCACGAAGGAACGGCGGGAGCGGGAACGGCAGGAGG